>JAIDJS010000119.1 GCA_029052085.1 Eubacterium sp. | reverse complement strand
ATCAACAACATAGCATTGCTCTGAATAATGATTAAGAAGTTTTCCCCTGCCTGTTATAAAAAGGCAATTTTTACCGAACACTAATATTAAAGGCATATTTTTTCGTATTCTGATTTCATTGATTTGCTTTAAAATCTCATTCGGCAAAAAAGAAAAAGAATTTAAAATACCATCCGATAAAGACGGCAGGATACTTTTTATTCCCATTTCACTCACCTCAATAAGATATATGAATTCTTGTCCTTAAATATTACAGAAAAATTGCCGGAATAAATTCATTGAAGAAAATGGAATAATATGTTATTATTTTAAAAGATTATATATAGGTGGATTATTATGGATATAACATTAAACAAAACCAAAAGCTATTCCAATGCGTTTATAAACGGTGAAACTGTCAACTATACAATATCGTTTTCATTTTCATTTTTTATTTTATTGGCAGTAAAGCAGCTTTTTAAAACCTTTTTCGGTGTTGGCGCTTCTGCTGCCTGCATAATTGGCTTTATAGCGGCAGAGCTTATTTTATTCCTGCTTGAAAAATACTTTGTTTACAGAAAAAGCTCAACATCAGCTATTGCAATTCAAATTCCTTTTGCATGCTTAAACACTCTCATTCATTTTGGAATATACAAGCTGGCTGTATCAGTTTTATGCACCAAGCTGAATTTATATGACTATACCGTATGGTTTATGCTGTTTATTTTCTTTCTTATTATCAATTATCCCATCTCAAGAATACTTATTTTTAATTGTAATAAGTCTGCCAAAAAAATGAACGGCGGCAGAATATATACCAAGTTTTTCAACAACAGATTTATAGTGCTTTCCATGCTTGTTTCACTAATCGGAATGGGCTTTATGTTTATTGTTTACAAGGTTTTCCCTTTTGGCGATACAACGGTTTTAAGAATGGATTTATACCATCAATACGGCCCTTTATTTGTTGAATTATTTGACAGAGTAACCAACTGCAAAACATTTTTTTACAGCTGGATTTCCGGCGGCGGTTCAAGCTTTTTAGGAAATTATTTCAACTATCTTTCCAGCCCGTTCAATCTGATCATCTTTTTATTTGACAGGGATCAGATGCCTTTTGCAATTTCAACGATTGTTGCAATGAAATGTATGCTTTCTGCGGGAGCTTTTACGCTTTATATAAAAAAAAGCCAAAAGCGTCACTCCTTTGCAAGTGCTGCTTTCGGCGTATTTTATTCGTTTTCTGCTTATATGCTGGCATATTTCTGGAACATCATGTGGCTTGACGGAATGATTATGCTTCCTCTTATCGTGCTTGGAATTGAAAATATTATAAATAAAGGAAAATGCACACTTTATATCGTTTCATTAATCTATTTAATGTATTCAAGCTATTATATAGGCTATATGATGTGCATATTCTCTGTACTTTATTTTCTTGCATACTTTGTTATTTCCTACACTTCAGGCAAAATTGATAGCAGCTTTGTATCATCACAAAAGATTTCATTCAAAAAGTTGTTCAATCATAAATTCATTAACAGAGGGTTTAAGTTTGCCATATCCTCCTTGTTTGTCGGTGCTGTCTGTGCATTCTTTCTTATTCCGGTTTACAAGGTTTTATCGGGCTGCAGTGCAACCTCCGATGATTTTCCGACGGATATAAAATCATATTTTACTGTACTTGATTTTCTTCAAAGCCATTTTGCGGCACTCGACACAACAATCCGTTCAAGCGGAAACGATGTTCTGCCCAATGTCTACTGCGGCGTTTTAACACTTATCCTTGTTCCGCTGTTTGTTGTAAACCGAAAGATTCATTTCAGAGAAAAATTTGCATATATTGCCCTTCTCTTAATTCTTTTTGCTTCTTTCAATACGAATTATCTTAATTTCGTATGGCACGCATTTCATTTTCCGAATGATTTGCCTTACCGTTTCTCCTTTATGTATTCCTTTATACTGCTTGTTGTTGCATTTAAAGCACTGTCCCATCTTAAGGATATCGGAATCAAGGAAATCGGCTTTGTTTCATTTGCATGGATTGCATTCATCGCAGTTTCACAGGAAATGAAAACAAACAAAATGAGCGATTTTACAATCTATGCAACCATTGCGTTTATCATTGTATGGACAGCAATTCTCTTTATTATAAAAAACAGAAAGCTCAATCGTTTTGTAATCAGCACACTGATAATCGCCGCTTCCTTCTGCGAGGTTATCATTGCGGATACAAACGCATTCGGCTTTAATCAGGCACTTTCAAATTACAACGAAAATTACAATACCTATGTAAATGCTGTTGATTATATTGATGAAAACGATAAAGGCTTTTACAGAACAGAGCTTTGCCATCTTAATACCAGAATGGACCCATGCCTATACGGCTACCGTGGAATGAGCAATTTTTCTTCAATGGCTTATGAAAAGTATTCAAGACTCCAATACAGCCTTGGAATGTACGGCAACAGAATTAACAGCTACACCTACAATACGCAGACTCCGATTTACAATTTAATGTATTCCATTAAATATCTTATCTATAACGGCGAGGAAGTGAAACCAAGCACAGACCTTTATACAAGAGTTTATGAATCGGAGGATTTCAGTTCAACAATATATCAGAATGATTATTTTCTTCCTGTTTCATATTGTGTTAACTCCGCAATTGATGTCTGGGATACAACAGAAGGAAATCCCTTTCAGATTCAGGCTGATTTCTTTACGCTTGCCACAGGCTTTTCCGATGTATTTACACAGGCTGAATATCTTTCAACCATATACAACGGAATGTACGGCGATGATATTACAGAAAACGGCGTTTATCAATTGAATAAGCTCAGTGATACTTCAGGCGAAGTAAAAATCAATCTGAAAGCAACTCAGAACGGAAATATGTATATTTATCTTTCTTCATCAAACATTACAAATATAAATTGCACCCGGAATGACGAATATATTTCTCAAAACATTGAAACGCCTTATATTCTGGATTTGGGATATTATAACGCAGGAGAAACTGCAGAAATTTCAATAGACAGTACAGCGATGAACAGTGACAGTGCAAGCCTTGAGATATACGCTTACAGCCTTAACAAAAATGTTCTTAACGAGGGCTACAAAAGACTTTTAAATCATTCACTTGAAATAACAGATTATTCAGACACAAAAATCAAAGGTACTATTTCAGTTGACGAAAACAGCACCCTTTACTCCTCTATTCCTTATGATACAGGCTGGAGTGTTTATATTGACGGCGATAAACAGGAAACCTTTGAAATCGGGAACAGTCAGCTTGGCGTTATGATTAAGGCAGGCGAACATACCGTTGAATACAGATACAGACCAAACGGTATTGCAGCAGGCGCAGTCATTTCAGCAGCCGCTCTTGCTGCCTTGGCAGGATATGAAATAATAAGAAGAAAGAATAAAACCAGATCGTAAAAATCCATTGAATATGCAAACAGCCTCCCTTTTGCAAGGGAGGCTGTTTATTATAAATTACTTTCTTTTTGCGTTAACAACATTACTATAATTTGATGTAGCATTTTTGTTTTTGCTTGTTACAGCAACCATCTTATAGGAGTATGTTTTTCCTTTTGTCGCTACTGCTGTTGTAAAGCTTGTTGATGTTGTTGTTTTCATCAGCTTGTAGCTGCCGTTTGCCTGCTTGATATACAACTGATATGACGTTGCACCTTCAACTTTATTCCAAGATAATTTGAAAGAGCCGTTTGTATTTACAGTTACCTTCATTGCAGGTTTCTGTAATTTCTTCGTATTCTTTGCATTGACTACGGCGCTGTATGACGATGCTGCAGAACTGTTTTTACTGTTTACGGCTCTCATTTTATACGAAAACTGCTTGCCATATGTAGCAAACGCTGTTGTAAATGAAGTTGCCGTTGTGGTTTTCATAAGTTTGTATGAGCCATTTGCCTGCTTAATATAAAGCTCATACTTATCTGCTCCTGCTACCTTATTCCATGACAGCTTGAATGTACCATTGGCGTTTACAGAAGCTTTCATTGTTGGAGTTTGCAGTTTTTTATTATTTGTTGCATTTACTACAGAACTATACGCAGATGTAAGGGACTTATTCTTGCTGTTCACAGCTCTCATTTTATACGAAAACTGTTTGCCGTATGTTGCAAACGCTGTTGTAAATGAAGTTGCCGTTGTGGTCTTCATAAGCTTGTAAGAACCGTCTGCCTGCTTGATATAAAGTTCGTATTTATCTGCTCCTGCTACCTTATTCCACGAAAGTTTGAATGTTCCGTTTGCATTTACTATTGCTTTTAATGTTGGTGTCTGTAACTTTTTATTATTCGTTGCATTAACCGTATTACTATAGGAAGATTTTGTGCTTCCTTTTACGGCTTTCATTTTGTAAGAATACTGCTTTCCATATGCTGCTACAGCTGTTGTAAAAGAAGTACCTGTTGTGGTTTTCATCAGCTTATAAGAGCCGTCTGCCTGCTTGATGTACAATTCATATTTCTCTGCGCCTGAAACCTTATTCCAAGACAGCTTGAATGTACCATTTGTGTTTACTGTTACTTTCAGTGTTGGAGTAGATAATTGTGTTAAAGCAACAAATTTATTGCCATATTCCTTTGCATAGCTTTCTGCTGTTGAACCTTTGTAACCATAGATTGTTGTATATTCATCAATAGCAGAATCGCCAATCTTGGTGTTTTTATTGTTAATTGTTATGCTTTTTAAATCTAAACAACCTCCAAACGCAAGCTCATCAATATTTGTTACGCTGTTTGGTATTGTTACGCTTGTTAAACCTGTGCAGGCAAATGCTCCATATCCAATGCTCTTGACACTGCCCGGTATTGTTACCTTTGTTAAGCTTTCGCAGCTGAAAAATGCAGCCTCAGCAATACTTGTTACACTATTTGGTATTGTAAATGAAGCAGTCGTTTTTGCAGCTGGATATATAATTAATTGTGTTTTGTTTTCGTTATATAACACGCCATCTACTGATGAATAACTTTTATTGTTTGAATCAACGGTAACGCTTGCCAAACTTTCACATTCCAAAAATGCACCTTCACCGATACTTGTAACACTGCCCGGAATTGTTATACTTTCTAAGTTTGCACAACCGGAAAAAGCAGCTTCACCGATAGTTGCTACACTATTTGGAATCGTTACATTTTTCAAACCGCCACAATAAGCGAATGCTGCGTCACTGATGGTTTTAACACTGTTTGGTATGGTTACCTTTGTTAAGTTTCCACACAGGAAGAAAGCAGCCTCATCAATAATTGATACGCTATTTGGTATTGCAAATGCCGTATCAGCTTTCTGGATAGGATATACAATCAATTTTGTTTTGTTCTTGTTATATAAAACACCATCTGCTGATAAATAGTTTTTATTGTTTGCATCAACGGTAATGCTCTTTAAGCTTTCACAACAAAAGAATACGCCATCGCCAAGGCTTGTAACACTGCTTGGAATGGTTACATTTGTTAAGGTTTCGCACCCTGAAAAAGCTAGATCACCTATACGGCTTACTGTTTTACCGGCAATAGTGCCTGGTATAGCAAGATTCTTTGCAGAGCCGGAGTATTCAGTTATTTCAACTGTTCCGTCATCAAGAATTTCATACTCATAATCTCCGCTTGTTGCTGCATAGGCTGAAAGTTCAATACCTGCAGCAATACTAAACAGCATTGCGGCTGCAAGCAAAAGACTAAGTATTTTCTTCACGGCAGGAGCAAATCGCTGCTCAACCGCTGTTTTTCCTTTGTTTTCCATAAATTTTACCTCCATAAAATAAAAAATGCGCAGCCGAAGCCACGCACGAAAAACACACAGCTCCAAACTGTCGCGAAACAAATCTGTATAGCCTTTATCTAAAAGTATGCTAAATAAGAGCATGTATTTTTACCGAAAACAAAAATACATACCTTTGATAAAGACAACTAATATTAAAAATTTGTTTCGCAAATACAGTATAACATTTCAAAAACACTAAGTCAATAACACATAAAAAGTTATCCTGCTGTTGACATATATCATATATTTATCCAAATTAGTGACAATTTAGTTAAAAGTTTTATTTTTAGTTTACAAAGTAATGTCTTATATTGTAAAATAACAGAACAAAGTGTTTTAGGAGGACAAATTAATGGCACGATTAACAGCAGAAAATGTTGAATCCATTCCATACGGACCGCTTGGTATTATTGCAATGCCCGGATGTGAAGCTCTTGCAGACAAGATAGACAGCTATCTCGTAAAATGGAGAAAAGGACAGGCTCTTGAGCATCAGGGTTCAATCGCTTTCTACGGCTATCAGAGAGATTCATTTTTAATAGACATTTCCAACCCGCGTTTCGGCAGCGGCGAGGGCAAGGCAGTTATTAACGATTCGGTAAGAGGTTACGATTTATATATCGTTACAGATTGCTTCAATTACAGTGTAAAATACAAGATGTACGGCATGGAGGTTCCGAAATCACCTGATGATCATTTTGCAGACCTGAAAAGAGTTATCTCTGCTGCTTCATCAAAGGCAAAAAGAATTTCCGTTATTATGCCGATGCTTTATGAAGGCCGTCAGCACAAGCGTTCAAGCCGTGAATCACTTGACTGTGCAATGGCTTTGCAGGAGCTTGTTCATCTTGGTGTTGAAAATATTATTACATTTGATGCACATGATCAGAGAGTTCAGAATTCCATTCCGCACAAATCATTTGAAAATGTTATGCCAACCTATCAGATGATTAAGGCGCTTATTAATTCAACACCTGATTTAAAGGTTGATAAAGACAGCCTTATGGTTATTTCTCCTGATGAGGGTGCTATGCAGAGATGTATCTTCTTTGCAACTCAGCTTGGAATTAACCTTGGTATGTTCTATAAGAGAAGAGATTATACAAGAGTTGTTAACGGAAGAAACCCGATTGTTGAGCATCAGTATCTCGGTGATTCTGTTAAGGGCAAGGATATTATCGTTGTTGATGATATGATTTCTTCAGGCGAATCCATGCTTGAGGTTGCTAAGAAGCTTAAGCAGCTTGGTGCTAACCGAATCTTTGTATGTACAACATTCGGCCTTTTTTCAAGCGGTCTTGAAGTATTTGATAAAGCATATGAAGAAGGCACAATTGAAAAGGTATTCACAACAAACGGTGTTTATCAGACTCCTGAGCTTCTTTCAAGAGAATGGTATGAATCCGTTGAGCTTTCAAAATATATTGCATATTTTCTTGATACACTCAATCATGATA
>JAIDJS010000118.1 GCA_029052085.1 Eubacterium sp. | reverse complement strand
GTGTAAATGATACATATGAATGTGCAAAAGAGCTGTCTGACAGGCTGCACGGAATGCTTTGCCATGTTAATTTAATTCCTGTTAACGATGTTGCAGAGCGAGGAAATGTCAAAAGCAGTGAAGAAAATATTCATAGATTTGCCGATGTATTGAAAAATAATGGAATTAATGCTACAATAAGAAGAACGCTTGGAAGTGATATAAATGCTTCCTGCGGTCAGCTGCGAAGAAAAAGAAATGGGGTGAAGTAATTGAAAATTGTTGCTAAAACGGATAAAGGCATTGTAAGAGCCTCTAATCAGGATGCATATGCTGTAGGTGAATTTCCCGATGAGGTTGCTTGGGCTATTGTATGTGATGGTATGGGCGGTCATGCAGGCGGAAATATTGCTTCGGCACTTGCTGTTAAAGTGATAAGTGATAAAATCAATGCTTCATACAGAGAAAATATGAGGGATTCCTCTATAAGAAATATGCTTGATTCTGCATTAACTGCTGCCAATATGGAAGTGTATGATATGGCTGAGGCCGATCCGGAATTAAGAGGGATGGGAACAACCGTTGTGTGTGCAATTGTGAAAAACGGCTATGCGTTTATTGCTCATGCAGGGGATAGCCGAGCATACATTTATGATGGCGAGCTAAGGCAGATAACAACGGATCACAGCTATGTGCAAACGCTTGTTGATATCGGAAAAATAACGAAGGAAGAAGCAGAGCATCATCCAAATAAAAATAAAATTACAAGCGCAATCGGTGCAGAAAAAATGATAGATATAGATTTTGATGAGGTTGAGCTTAATGATGAAGATGTATTGATTCTTTGCACAGACGGGCTTTCAAATTATGTTTCAAGTGATGAAATGATAAGCGAGGTTCAGGACGGAAAGTATTATGCTTTTGCGGACAGACTTGTAAAAAAAGCAAATTACAACGGTGGAGGAGATAATGTAACTGTTGTTGCTATCTCAAAATAATCGGGAGTGCTTATGGAAAATTATGTTGGAAAAAGATTAGACGGCAGATATG
>JAIDJS010000117.1:8165-10337 GCA_029052085.1 Eubacterium sp. | reverse complement strand
TTCAGTAACACATATGAAGAGAGGTATCCGCAAACAATTGTGAATCAGCTTGTGTTAAATCATTTTAAAAAGGCGGAAAAAACGCCGAAATGTATTTTTATCGGATGGGACGGCTGCCGCGGCGATGCTATGAAATACTTAATTAAAAGTGAAAGCGAAAAAATAAGCGGAGGAAATGACGATTTCCATTACAGTGCTGTAAATCTTCTGAAAAAAACAGGCGGTGTTTATATTACCTATGTTGGCGGAGACAACGGCTTTCAGCAGGAAACCAGCACTGCTCAGGGCTGGGCTTCTGCATTATGCGGCAAATGGATGAAAAAAGAATGGAAAAACGGAATTGAGTGGAGTCTTGATGCAGATTATGAAACAGTAATGCAGACCCTTGCAAAGCAGGATTACAAAACCTCCTTCAGCTGTATCTGGCCCATTCATTATGAAAATACATATAAAAACGAAATTGAGTATGCGCAGAATCACAATCTTTCTGAAAGCTATTTTAAGTTTGAAACAGATTCAGAGCTTCATGAAAATATGCTGAGCAGGATAAACAGTGATGACGATTTTATCTTCGGAATTTATGAAAATCCTGATATAAATGGTCATGGAACCGGTTTTGGAGACAGTAATTACCGCTATGTTTCAGGTATTTGCAATTTAGATACGCTTTCCTATGATTTGATTAAGACTATTGAAAAACGAGAAAGCTTTGATAATGAGGATTGGCTGATTATCATCGGCTCTGACCACGGCGGTCATCTTACTATGCACGGAACGCAGCTGATAGAGGATCGAACAACCTTTTTGGCAGTATCAAAACCGATTAAGGAGATAATCGGCTGATGAAGTATTCTATTGACAGTATAAAGAAAAGCCGTGTGGTAATCGTTGTTTTATGGCTTGTTTACGCTTCGGCATATTTCGGCAGAACCTGTTATTCAGCTGCCATAGCTTCAATTGTCAGCGATGGTATATACAGTAAGGCGGATATAGGAATTGTAGGAACGGTTTTCTTTGTATGTTACGGCGTAGGCCAGATTGTAAACGGTATTCTTGGAGATAAAATAAACCCGTTTAAGATGGTATTGTGCGGTGCATTTCTAAGCAGCCTTTGCTGTATTTCTATTGCATGTGCCGAAAGTATTTCCGCAATGTCGGTTATATGGGGCGCTAACGGTGTTTTCCAATCCATGCTTTGGTCGCCTCTTCTTCGTATTTATTCCGAAACAATTCATGAAGGGCTAAGACATAAGGCTGTTTTAAATATTGCACTTTCACTTCCTGTAGGAACTGTTTGCTCCTATCTGGTGTCTACCTTTATAATTAAGTATTCAAGCTATAAGTCTGTTTTTATCAGTGGCGGAATCGTTATTTTTGCAATGTTTTTGATTGCTCTTCTTAGCTTCCTTTCAATAAGAAAAAGTATTGTTAAGGAAAGAAAAACAGTGCAATTATCTGTAAATCGTGCTGCACCTGAGAAAACAAATCTTTGGGGAGTAATTCTGCTTTCGGGTCTTTTAGTGATTTTGGTTCCGTCTTTCCTTCATGGTATGATGCGGGATGGAATAACAAACTGGGTGCCTACTATGATAACGGAGGTTTACGGCGTATCCCCGAGTCTTTCAACATTTTTAACAATCGCATTGCCGATATTTAATGCTTTCGGCGCATACGCTGTAACGCCGCTCTATAAAAAGCTTGGTAAAAATGAAATGAAAACAGCCGGGGTGACGGCTGCTGTTGCTCTTGTACCCATGCTTCTTCTGCTGCTGGTCGGCAAGGTTCCTGTTTTCGTTGCGGTACTTCTTCTTGCATTAACAACAGCGTCTATGTATGCTCTCAACTATCTTATTATATCCCGTGTGCCTGTTCGGTTCGCTTCCTATTCATGCACATCAAGCATAAGCGGAATACTGAATTCCTTTGCTTATATCGGCTGTGCGGTTTCGGTTTACGGATTCGGCGCAGTTTCTCAGAAAATGGGTTGGACGGCAGTTATAATGATTTGGATTGTATCGGGAGTATTAACCTCACTGTTTGCATTTCTTTCAGATAAAAAATGGAAAAGGTTTATTTCTTAACAAAAAGCTTCTCAATCGAGAAGCTGTTTATTATGTATATATAATATAATAGGTATCAATTCAGTTGTATTTGTCATTTATATCAAATATT
>JAIDJS010000117.1:1641-8155 GCA_029052085.1 Eubacterium sp. | reverse complement strand
TACAAATTACAATTCGGTTAAATATTGTAATTTTTACAATATGTGATACAATTTGCTTATATATAGCTTTTAAATTACAATTTTAGAGCAGTAATTTAAGGCAAATTGTAGATAGGAGAGGTAAGTTGATGAAAAAAACAAAAGCTTTAATTGCGTTTTTTCTTGCTGTAGTTCTTTTTGTCTCGCAATGTGTGACATCATATGCTTTTGCATCTGATAATGTTTCAGATGCTGACCGTGATGTAAGCTCAGCAGTTGAAAATGCAGAAAATGGAGAAGAATCAAAGGCTGATAAAATTATTATCGGCATAGAGGGATATGATTTTCTCGGTGATGAACCGTATCAGACTCTTGCTGCGGTATATGGTTCTGAGCTTGAGGATGTTCCATTCCCTGAAACAATTCCTGTTTCAGTTGAGGGAATCAGCGAAATGATAAAGCTTCCCGTTGAATGGAAGCTTGCCGATGGCGAGGAATGGGATGCCGACAGCGATGTTTATGATGAAGATGGCAATCTGATTTCCTGTAAGCTGGTTGCTGATTTCGGCACGGAATATGCGCTTTCTGATGAATTAATCGAAAGCGAAGCTGCAATGCCATGGATAAAGCTTATCCATCAGCCAAAGCCTGTTGAAGAAGCAGATAAGGAAGAAACAGAAGAAAAAGCTCCTGTTGAGAAAGAAACAGAAACAGAAACTCCTGTTAAGGCGCCGTCAAAGCCGGCTGCAAAAGCTTCATCTGCAGCAACGTATGCGTCTTTGCCGGCAAGCGAACAGACGTCATTTGTTTATTATACAACAGCCAAAAATGCTTTTGAAATCAAAGGTGTAAACAACGGCAGTGCAAGTATAAAAACTACATATGCGGAGAACGGATATACCTGTGCTGTTAATGTGGATGGTACTGTAACCGCACAAGTTATATTCGGTGCAAACGGTGTAACCAAAACGGTAAGCGGTATGCAGATAACGCAAACGCTTTCAATTGTTAATGACGGTGCATATGTAAAGATTAATTACGATGTTTATAATCCAACAACAGTTGCACACACAATTGGTATTGTAAATCACACTGATGTTCAGATTAATGCTAATGATAGGGCACCAATCTATCCAACCGGAACTGGTGCAAGAATGGCAGAAAGTGATACCGGATCGCAGTTCAACATTATATGTAAAAATGCTTATGGTGTAACGGATGTTGATGTTCTTTGGTTTGGTCAATATGGTGATCGTACAAATCATTTATGGAACAATGAAAAAACAACTTCAACTGTTTCAGGTATAGACAGCGGTATTGCAATGGGCTGGAACAACAGAACAATTCAGCCGGGCCAGACCAAATCATATTCCTATCTTTTAGGTATCGGTAAATCAGCTAACCCGCCTGAGCTTGGTTCGGAAATCAGTGCTGTTGTTAATCCGCAGACTGTTGACGTTTCTGCAAGCGTTAAGGACGTTTCCGGAATGATAGACAAGCTGTATTATGTTCTTGATATGGGTACATCCGATGAAACAACGCCGGGTGTTCTTGATACGAAAACAGCTAACGGAACATTTTTGAATATGGGCGGAGTTATTCAGCGTCCTAAATCATGGCAGGCTGGAGAGGTTCATACTGTATCCGTTTGGGTTATGAATGATGCGAATGCCATGTCTTCAATCAAAACGGTTGCAATCTTAATTGAAGATAGTGAGGATGATGGCGATGTAATGCGTCCGGCCCAAAGTGCTAAGATTACCTTTGCTGCAAACGGCGGAAGTGGTACTGCTCCTTCAGCAATGAATGCTTATGAGCTTCAGACAGTATCTCTTCCTAATAATACGTTTACAGCTCCTGCTGGTAAGCAGTTCGGCGGCTGGCAGGATCCTTCGGGAAATGTTTATCCTGCAGGTGCAGATTATAAAGTTCCTGAAAACCTTCCGAGTAATACAGTTGAGCTTAAAGCTTATTGGATTAATTCAAACGAATCATATTTTTATCTTGATATTTTTGAAGAGCAGTTAAACGGAAATTATAAGAAAACGAATGCTACAATTACAAGCGGAATTGTTAATTCACCTGTTTCGATTTCAGAGTCTGATTTAACAGTTCCTGATGGTTTTAAATTTAACAGCTCAAAGTCAAAGCTCAGCGGTACAATTGTAAATGCTGCAAATCCGCTTCACCTTGAAGCTTATTTTGACAGACTTGATTTAACAGTAACCTTTGAAAACGGTTTGTCTTCAACAGAAAATGATACGGTTACAGTTAAATATGGTGCAACAGTTGCTCAAAGTGCCATTAAAACATTTCCAAATCAGACATATGCTGATTTCGGCGGATGGTTTACGAGCATCGGCGGTAAGGGTAATGAATTTACAAGTGAACGTAAAATCAAGGATAATATAACAGTTTATGCGTATTGGATTCCAAAAGCATTAGATGTTACCTTTGATTATAATTATACAAATCCAAGAGCAAACAACCTTTTATCAAGGCAGTATTCCTGCAGCCTTTCTCCTGTGGCAAACAGCAGTTTTGAATTAAATCTGGCTGGCAAGGTTTCTTCCTTCCCAACAGAGCCTGCAAGGTGGCAGGATACAGACGGAAACACCTTCCGTTTTGATGGCTGGTATCTTGATGATACAAAGGTTGATGCAAATACATTGCTTGATTATGAGCCGGTAACTTTAACTGCTAAATGGATAAAGGTTGCAGCAATCGTTTGCGTTGCAGAGGGCAACGGAACGGTTACAGGTCAAGGCTTTTATGATATTGGTTCTGATGCGGAAATTACATGGACCGCTCAGGAGGGTTATCATGTTTCTCATATTCTTATAGATGGAAAATGGGTTGGCGGTGACCATGTGGATGAAGCAGGTCATCTTTTTGAGAATATTCAGGAAAATCATAATGTTCTTGTAAAATTTGAAAAGGATGATGAAGAAGGCGGAGATCATGAGCATCCGGATGTGATTCAACCTGATAGTAAGTATTATTTGATTACTACACAGAAACACGGAACATCAAAGATTAAGTTAACAGATTCGTTTTCTGTTAAGGAAGGCGAAACGGCTAAGGTTGAATGGGAGGTTCCGAGTGGTTATAAAATCACCAAGGTTCTTGTTAATGGTATAAATCGTGATCAGTCTGTAATTGACCGCGGTTATGTTGAAATTGAAACGGTTCATGGAAATCATCTTGTTGATGTCTATGCGGAACCGGTAACAAGCTTTATTCAGCAGAACGGATTTTATAGCATTGATGCTGCTATTAATCACGGAAGCATTACGAATTCTGCTTCTGTAACAGAGGGTTCTGATTTTACAGTTGAATGGGAAATTGAAAAAGGCTATCACGCAGTAAGTGTTCTTATTGACGGTGCTGAGGCTGATGATGTAAACATAACATCAATTTCTTTCTCTGATATAAAAGAAAATCATTCTGTTGTGGTAAGATGTGAATCTGACGATCCTGATCAGACACCGGATGATGACGATAAAAATCTTCTTGTAAATACTGCAATTTACGGCGGTCCGGGAAGCATTACTCCATCATCATTTGTTTCAACAGGCGATAATACAACTGTTAAATGGAATATAACAGCTGATATTCCTGAGCAATATGAAATCGGTTACGTTTATGTAGACGGCGAGATTATTGAGATTGATGAAGATAATAATTTGGAATATACCTTTGATGATATTGATAAAAATCATAAGGTTGAGGTTTATCTTGTTCCGAATCTTGTTCAGTTCAATGTTCAATATGAGGGTAAGGGAAATGTTTCCCCGTCACAGACTCTTCTTTATGCAACAGATTACGGATGGTTTAATGCAACTCCTGCTGCAGGCTGGCAGCTTGAATCTATCTTTATGGATGGCAGCCAGATTTATCCTGAAACACCAAGCCTGTTCAGCCGTATTGCTTCGTTCTTCTCATCGGATTCCGACATCTCTTCCTCTGCAGATACCGGATTCAGCCAGGAATTTGAAAATGTTGTTGCAACCCATAATATTTATGTAACTTTCTCTAAAGAGGATGGCTCAACAGATTCAGGTGCAAGAATTCAGCTGAATACAAAGCTTAATGGTAATGGCACAATTTCTCCAAGCAGACTTTTTGTTGCCGGAAGAGATAATGATGATATAATTGAATGGAATGTTCCTGATAATTATGAGGTGGAAAGTGTATTCGCAAGACAAGAGGGAACAGCTATTCTCAACGAGGTTCCTGTCAGCGGTAACTCCGTAACAATTAAGGATATTTTAGCGGCTCTTAATCTTGGCGATGCGGATTTGGAATTTGTAAACACTATTGAATTTATAGTAAATACCAAGCCGATTCCTGCTTCATCTTCTACAGAGCCTACAGAATATTTCAATCTTTCAACAAAGATTGATGACGGCGGTAATATTACATCTTCACTGAATAATATTGCCAAGGGTGAGGTAGTAACGGTTAATTGGTCTACTGATGAAGATCAGTGGGTTTCAAAGGTTATTATTGATGGTGTTGAAAGACCTGATCTTGTTGAAAAGAGTTCCGTTGATATAACAATGGATCAGAACCATACAGTTGAGGTTAAGCTTAACCTTGCAGACAGTAAGTATTACATTGATTATTATAAGCAGATGCTTGACGGAGAGTATGTTCTTACAGCGTCAGAGCAGTTTGATTCAAGAGTTAATACCGCAATAAACCTTGAGAGTGATGAAAGCTATACAATTCAGGTTCCTGAGGGCTATACCTTCAATGAGGAAAAGAGCGTATTAAGCGGAACTGTAACAGGTGCAAGCAAACCGCTTCATCTTTCAATCCGTTTTGATAGAATTCTAACACTTAAGGTTGAATATGTTGATGAAAACGGAAATGAGATAGCTGAAGGCTATACGGAAACATATAAGCTTGGTGACAGCTATGAAACAAGGCTTCCTTCCGAAAGACCATATGGTTACACATTAACCAAAACTCCTGATAATGCTTCGGGCGAAATGAAGGATGATGTTGTAACGGTTACATATGTTTATTCATTAAATCCAGCTTCGGTTCTTATCAATTATCTTGATGAAAACGGAGAAAAAATCCCTGCGGATATCCGTGATAGTGATATTATTACGGGCAAGGTAAATCAATCTTATAAAACGGAAGCGGCATCCATTTACGGCTACGAATTGGATACAGACAGACTTCCGGTTGAAGAAGGCAAATTTAGTGAGGAACAGCAGGTTGTAAATTATTACTATAAGCTTAAGGATTCTTCCGTAAGGCTTGAATTTGTTGTTTCAAATGATAAAGAGGATGATTTTGTATCAAAAGAAATCAGTCCTGCAAGAATTATTAACGGCAAGGTTTATGATGATTACACAAAGCTTGCCCAGAAAGAACTTGATGAGGTTCTTGCTTCAAATGATGTTTACGGCTATGAATTAGTTGCTATGCCTGAATTGGTTCACAATGGAAAAATGGTTGAAGAGCAGATTGTAATTGTTTACAATTTCAGGCAGAAGCCTGCAACCGTTGTTGCTGAATATCGCAATTTAAGCGGTGATAAAATCTGTGATGATGTAGTTATTGAGGGCAAGGCTCTTAATGATTATAAAACAGAGGCTAAAACCTTTGATGAGTATGATTTTGTTAAAGTTGTTGGCGAACCTGAGGGCAAATTTACCGAAGAGCCTATTACTGTAACATATTATTATGATTATAAGCCAACCTCTGTTGTTGTAAAATATGTAAATAAAGCCGGCGAAGAAATTGCTGCAAGCGAAAACATTCTTGGTAAGGTTAAGGATTCTTATAATGCTGAAATCAAGGATATCAAGAATTATCAGATAATGGATATGCCTGCAAATGCTGAAGGCTTTATGACAGTTGATAAGATTACGGTAACTTTGGTTTATGATTTGAAGGATACGTCTGTTATTGTAAATCATCTTGATGATTTAGGAAATGTAATTGCACCGCAGACAGAAATCAAGGGTAAGGTGTTTGATAAGTTTGATACCAAGCATCTTGATATTACAGGCTTTGATTTTGTTGACGTAACAGTGAATCGTATTTCTGAAAACAATAATCGTAATGCAAATGCAAGATTAATGGCGCTTGCTGCGAATGAAAATACCAATCCGGAAGATTATTCTGATGTTATGGAAGAGGATATCATTGTTGTAAATTATATCTATTCCCGCAAATCGACTAAGGTAATTGTTAATTATGTTGATGAAAAAGGAAATATTCTTGACAGTGAAACCATAAATGGTGTTTATGAGGATGATTATACTACATCAGCTAAAGATATCTATTCCTACAAGCTCATTTCGGATTTTGACAGCACAAGCGGCAAAATGGGTGTTGATCCAATTACAGTAACTTATGTTTATAAGCAGTATCTGAATATTGATATTGATGGCGACGGAGAGCCGGATATCAATATTGATCCTGATGGAGATGGAGAACCGGATATCAACATCGATACAGACGACGACGGTAAACCGGATATCAATGTAGACACAACAGGAGACGGCAAGCC
>JAIDJS010000117.1:0-1541 GCA_029052085.1 Eubacterium sp. | reverse complement strand
GATATCAATGTAGATACAACAGGAGACGGCAAGCCAAATATCAATATTGATACAGATAATGACGGTAAACCGGATATCAATGTAGACACAACAGGAGACGGCAAGCCAAATATCAATATTGATACAGATAATGACGGTAAACCGGATATCAATGTAGATACAACAGGAGACGGCAAGCCAAATATCAATATTGATACAGATAATGACGGTAAACCGGATATTAACATAGATACAACCGGAGACGGAAAGCCTAATGTTAATATAGATACAACAGGTGATGGCAAAGCAGATACAAATGTAGATATAGATGGGGATGGAATCGCTGATATCAATCTTGATACAGATGGAGATGGTAAGGCTGATTCAAACCTTGATACAGACGGAGATGGTGTTGCTGATACAAATATTATCGGTGCAAATGAAACGCCTACAGAAACAGGTGTAACAGATATGTTCAGCTTAATCTTCTTTACACTTCTTGCAATGCTTTCTGCAGTTCTGCTCCTTGTTATTGGTAAAAAATCAAAGAAAGCTTCTGATTAATAAAAAAAGATGCTGAGTTTATTCTCAGCATCTTTTTTGTTGACTCTGTCGCATTTAACATATATGCACAAAAGATTGAAACAGAAGTGTTCAAAGACCATATATACCTTTTAGTGTACTTAGTGCAGCCCAAAAAGGATATCGCAAATGGTTCGGCAAACCATCGGGTTAACATATAGTTATGATTGCTTTTATTTGCAGTTAATGTTATTATAACAATGTAATAAAATATTATAATATATAAAAAGGGGAAAACATATGAATTGGGTTATTAAATTACTTTCATCCGTTTTGGCTTTTTTTATTTTTTCATCATCCGGCGAAATCGCTGCTTATTCTCCGCTTGATAAAGAGAATATGAAATTGAGCTTTTCCGTTATATCAGACGGACATTTGGAAGGCAATAATTCAGAACGCTTTAATCTTTACGGCGAGGGGCTCTGTGATATGGCTTCTGCTGAGGTTAAAAGCAATGCTCTTATTATGTGCGGTGATAACACTATGAATGGTCAGGCCGTTGAAACAAGTATGCTTTATGGCTTGATAAATAAGTATAATCAAATCGATAATGTACTTATGGCGGTAGGTAATCACGATATATGCCCGGGTGCGCATAATTCAGGAGATTATGATGCGTTGAGAAACAGGTTTATTAAGTATAATAATGCGTTTCTTAATCATAAAATAGATAATCTTTATCATAGTACGGTTATTGAAGGATATCATTTTATTATTCTTTCTTCAGATAAAGATGCAGGTCTTCAGCAGTATATTTCTGATGAGCAGTTTGAATGGCTTGATGCTGAGCTTAAAGCTGCATCGGAAAGCGGAAATCCGGTTTTTCTGTTCAGCCATTGGCCAATGGAAAATGTATTCTCAGATGTCTGGCAGGAGGGGCATGTAGGAGAACAGAATGAAGAGCTGTATGCTATGCTGACAAAATATGAGAATCGCATATTCTTTTTCAGCGGACATCTTCATATGGGGATATTTGAAAA
>JAIDJS010000116.1 GCA_029052085.1 Eubacterium sp. | reverse complement strand
GGATTAATATATAATGAAAACAGATTTAACTACTATACCCTATGTGGGCAAACGGACAAAGGAAGCATTCATGAACATCGGCATTACCTGCGTTGAGGATTTAAAAGGCAAAGACCCTGAGGATCTTTATATTAAGGATTGCTTAGCCAAAGGTTTTCAGGAGGACAAATGCCAGCTATATCTTTTCAGAATGGCTGTTTATTATGCAGAAAATCCCGAATGGGAAGCAGAAAAATTAAAATGGTGGTATTGGAAGGATAAGAATTATCCCGAAAAATAATAAGACATCAATAAGAAAGGAAAAAGAGAAAATGAATCATGAAATAAAAGAATTAATAGCCGCGGCTGACAAGGCTATAAAAGAAGAAAGATTTGACGATTTAATGGAATTTTACACCGACGATGCCGTTTTGGTAGTAAAACCGGGATTAGAGGCTAAAGGCAAACAGGCTATCAAGGAAGCGTTCATAAAAATCGCGGCTTATTTCAACAACAGCGTTGTTCCTACGCAGGGCAAAATGATGATGATAGAAACCGGTGATACCGTTTTGGTTTTATCCCAGACCCTGCTTGATGCAGATAACAGCGACAGCTCCGAATTCAGTATGGACCGCAGAGCAACTTATGTTTACAGAAAAGTAAACGGCAAATGGCTTTGCGCAATAGATAATTCCTATGGAACAACCGTACTTGATTAAATGCAAAACGGAGAATGAATATGGGTTTATTCAATAAAAAAGAAAAAGCTGCTGAAAACGAAATATGCAATATTACACTGCACCTGAATATGCGGCTGATGCCAAAAGACAGATGGGCATTCTTTGAAGACCCTATTGATGAAGTATTGCACAAATACGATTTAGGCGAAGTTACAGGCGGCGGAACGTTATCAACAGAAGAGCGGATGCCGCTTTCCTGCGATATTGATATCCGTATAAAAAAGGATAAAATTGAGCATTTTATATCTTTTATGAAGCATGTTAATACGGCAGCAAAAGGCAGCTATATAGAATATGACGGCAAGAAAGAAGAAATCGGGGTATTGGAAGGTCTTAGTCTTATTCTTGACGGAACGGGATTGGATGAAAATGTGTATAAAGAAAATGATATAAACGATGTTATTGCCGATATAGATAATCTGATAAACGGCAAAGGACAATACCACAGCTATTATATCGGCGAGCAGAATACAAACCTTTATTTCTATGGCAATTCTTTTGAAGAAATGAAAAAAATTATTTTAGAATACATTAAAACCTCTCCCTTATGTGAAAACAGCATAATTGAACAGATATAACAAAACCGGAACGATGATGCACCGTTCCGTTTTTTTTTCAATCCTATTCAAAATATCCCTTATACTCAATTTTATACTTGCTTTTCGGAAACAGATAATGATACAAATCTATAAAATAATCATCCGTCATACTTGCGATATAATCAACAACAATCTGATTTTTTTCTTCATCAAGATAAGAAGTTTCACGCTTATAAAACGAATTCTCTACCCTATTGATATGATGCGTAAATATCTTTGAGGATGTATTTCCGTTTTCAATATCGGAAAGCAGCTTATTATAAAGCTCATACATCATCGGCTTTATTGTTTCATTATACTGCTTTTCAATATCATCATTCTTATAAATAATTTCAAAATTGCGTTTTTTAACGGCAGCAAGCGCATCATAATGCTCCTTATCCAGCATAATATAATTC
>JAIDJS010000115.1 GCA_029052085.1 Eubacterium sp. | reverse complement strand
TTAAGCTGACTATGATAAACGGCAGAATTCTTTATGAAAACGGCGAATTTGTTGGCATTGATACTGAAGAAATTTATCGCAATGCACAGAGGATTACGGATAGGATAAAGGGATAAAATATTTTAATGAAAAAAATTAAATTCAATCTTGTTTATGCAGATGCTTGGGGAAATCCTATTGGATGGTTTGAATTCAAATTGGATAACAAATTTGAATTATACTACTCATTACATAAAAAACATTTCCAAGAAGAAAAGAGAATTAGATTTAGCAATACAGAAATAGCTGATTGGATAGAAAAGTTTGAAAACTTACATATTGAAAATTGGAAGAGCTTTTGTATGAATACTTGGGTCGCTGCTGATGGTGATATACTTTCTTCTGATTATGAAAGCTACAAATTTAATGGAATTAAATCAGCAATATATAGGAGTGCTTATCCTAGAGATTTAAAAGAAATGCTAAATTTAGTTACTGAAATAGCACCAAACTTTAGTATTGATGAATACTTACATGAATTACTGAAAAAAACATTTATAAATTTAAAATGCTTGATTAAGCGGACGAGCAATGCCCGTCCCTACAATAATGTAATAATAAAACAATTTGTATGGGATGGTTTTTTCGTCCCGAAATATGAATCCCTCCACCGCAAGCGGTCCCCCTCCCTTTTACAAGGGAGGCTTTATTTTTTGACAAAAAGTATTGACAAGCGCGGTTATACTGTGTATACTGTTTATATACAGTTAACTGAATAAAAGGAGAAAGATATGCTAATCTTTATCAACAACAAAAGTGGTGTTCCAATTTACGATCAGATTTATTCTCAGATTAAGGAGCAGATACTGAACGGCACTTTGGAGGAGGACGCTCCCCTGCCGTCTATCAGAAGCCTTGCAAAGGATTTACAAATCAGCGTAATCACAACAAAGCGTGCATACGAGGAGCTTGAAAAAAGCGGACTGATATATACTGCTCCGGGGCGCGGAAGCTTTGTTTCGGCTAAAAACACTGAGCTTCTGCGAGAAGAAAATCTGAAAAAGATTGAAGAACATATGGAAGAAATTATGAAGCTATCCGTTTCCTGCAATCTGAATAAGGATGACATAATTTCTATGCTTAACATACTTTATGAGGAGGAATAGCCTTGAACGCAATTGAGGTTAAGAATTTATCAAAAAATTATAAGGGCTTCAGCCTTGAAAACATAAGCTTTACCCTGCCAAGCGGCTGTATTATGGGACTTGTCGGCGAAAACGGAGCAGGAAAAAGCACAGTAATCAAGCTTTTACTTGATATGATTAAGAAATCAGGCGGAGAAATAAAGCTGCTTGGAAAAAGCGAAAAGGAATGCTCTAAAGAAGATATCGGTGTTGTTACCGAAGAAATCGGTATTCCCGGAAGCTTTAATACAAGAGAAATGAATTCTGTTTTCAAAAATATTTACAAGCAATGGAACGAAAACGAATTTTTCTTTTATCTTGAGAAATTCAAAATACCGACAAATAAAAAAATCAAAGAATTTTCAAAAGGAATGAAGATGAAGCTTCAGATTGCAGTTGCTATTTCACATCAAGCAAAGCTTCTTATTCTTGATGAAGCAACAAGCGGACTTGATCCCGTTGTACGTGAAGAAATCCTTGATATCTTCAATGATTTTACAAGAGATGAAAACCATTCCATCTTAATTTCATCACACATTGTAAGCGACTTGGAAAAAATCTGCGACTATATAGCTTTTATGCACAACGGCAAACTTATTTTATGCGAAGAAAAAGATGAACTGCTTAACAATTACAGCATTATTCAGTGCGATGAGAATACAATAAACAAAATAAACAACGCGGATATTTTAAGCATACGCAAATCAAGTTATGCTGTTAAAGCAGTTATAAAAAGCCACGCCGTGACAGGCAGTATGATTTCTTCGCCAATCAGCCTTGAAGATTTATTTGTTTATATGATAAGGGGGAATGAATAATGAAAGGTTTATTAATCAAGGATTTTAAAATGGCAAAAAAACACGGATTTATCCTCCTGCTTATTTCTGCTATATTCTTTTTTATAACATTATTTTCAAACACATCCATGTATTTTTCATACTATTCTGTTGCTATGCTTTCCGTAATGCCAATCACAATTATAGCCTATGATGAAGCATCTAAGTGGAACAAATTTGAAGCAATTATTCCTGTAAGCAAAACAAAAATCGTTTTGGAAAAATATGTTTTGGTCCTTATTTTAGTTTTTCCTGCAATCATTATTGAGGGCTTAATATACTTCCTTACAA
>JAIDJS010000114.1 GCA_029052085.1 Eubacterium sp. | reverse complement strand
ATACCGATACAGCCTATTGCAACAGGAATTACCAGATTTGTTTCGCCTGTATATGGATATATGTTTTCTTTTGTAATAAGCTCCAAAAAACCGTCTTTATGCGGACGAATTGTAACTGTCTGCCCTTCATCATTAATATCTGAATGAACGGCAAGCTTCATATCATCTTTGTAAATCTCTTCAAAAGCAACAAGTTCTGTTTCTTTTGTAATACCCTTGGAATCGAATTCAAAGGCAACAGCTGCAGTACCTTCTGCTTCTTCAGGAATAAATACTGCATTTGAAATAACAGGCTTGCTGTCAACCTCGAACGGCTTGCCTGTAGCTTTGTTCATCAGAACACCGTTGATTGTGTATTCCTTGCCCGGGATTAAGTCCGTGTAAGCAACAATATCCTCAAGCGTAAGCTTTCCGTCTGCAAAAGCCTCTTTCTTGCCGTTTACGGTTGCCATCGTTCCGATGTTCGGTGTGTGAACGGTTATGGTCTGATCTGAATCGTTGATGTCCTCGTGAGCTGTAATAAGGGTTTCGCCCTTGTAAAGCTTTTCAAAAGCAACCAGATCTGTTGTTTCTGTAATAACGGAAGCATCAAATTCAAAGCTTACCAAAACCTCTCCGCTTGCCTCTTCAGGTGTAAATACGGTTTCTGCAATAACAGGCTCGTCCTGAATAACGAAAGGCTCGTTTGCTGCCTTGTTCATCAGAATGCCTTTGAGCGTATATTCCTTGCCCGGGATTAAATCAACATAGGAAACTGTATCGGAAAGTGTAATGGTTTTTTCAGCAGCGAAAACATCCTTTTCGTTGTTTACTGCTGCCACTGTTGAGATAGCAGGTCTGAGAACAGTTACCGTCTGTCCGATATCTTCAATATCCTTGTGGCTTGTGATTTCAACATCTCTGTAATACAATTCCTCAAATACAACAAGGTCTGTGTTTTCGGTAATATAATCTCTGTCAAAGCTGAAGGAGGCTGTTACCGTTCCGTCTGCTTCTTCCGGTGTAAACAGAACTTCGGAATTCACTGTTTCGCCGTTGATAACAAGCGGAGTGCCTGTTGCCTTGTTCATAAGACTACCGATAAGCCTGTACTCTCTGCCCGGTACCAAATCACTGTAAGCAACAATATCTTCCACTGTGAATTCTTCAGCTGCAAATATGCTCTTTTCTTCATTGACTGTTGCAGTTGTTCTGATTGCAGGAGCGTGAACCGTTACGGTCTGATTTTCATCCTCAAGATCTGCGTGCACTGCAAGCTGAATCTTATCTTTGTACAATTCCTCAAAGGCAACAAGCTCTGTCTTTTCTGTAATAACCGAAGCATCGAATTCAAAAGTAACAACTGCGCTGCCGTTTGCATTTTCTGCAATGAAAGTTACTTCCGAAGTAACCTTTTTATGATTTACAACAAATGGCTTTCCGGTTGCTTTGTCCATAAGAACACCCTGAATTGTATATTCCTTACCAGGTATCAAATCGTGGTATGTAATAACATCAGTAATAACAAATGTTTCTGCAGAAAAAGCATCCTTTTCATTTTCTATCGCAGCAGTAGTTCCGATATCAGGTGTATGGACTGTAATCGTCTGATTTTTATCATGGATATCTGAATGGGTAACAATGAGTGTATCTCCCTTGTACAGCTCCTCAAAAACAACTAAATCGGTTGTTTCTGAAATTGCCGAAGCATCAAATTTGAATGTAACAACTGTGCTGCCGTTCGCTTCTTTGGCCGTAAAGGTTGTTTCTGCAACAACAGGCTCATCATTTACAGCAAAAGGCTTGTTGGTGGCTTTGTTCATCAACGCTCCCTTAAGGGTATATTTCTTTCCGGGAATTAAATCAACGTATGAAACGACATCCGAAATTGTTATCTTTTCTTCGGCAGAGAAAACATCCTTTTCATCATTCACTGTCGCAACCGTTGAGATAGCAGGTCTGAGAATGGTTACTGTCTGCCCGATATCTTCAATGTCCTTGTGGTTTGCAATCTGAACAGATCCGTAATACAATTCTTCAAATACAACAACGTCTGTATTTTCGGTAATAGCATTGCTGTCAAAGCTGAATGTGTTTGTCACTTTTCCATCGGATGCTTCAGGTTTGAATGTAATTTCGGATTTAATTTCTTTGCCGTTGATAAGCAGCGGAGAATTTGTTGCCTTGTTCATAAGCATACCGACAAGTCTGTACTCTCTGCCTGGTACTAAATCCGAGTATTCAACCGTATCATTCAGATTAAACGTTTCAGCTGCGAATATGCTTTTTTCTTTGTTAACCGTAGCCGTTGTTGTAATCTTTGGTTCATGCACGCTTACGGTCTGATTTTCGTCATGGATATCAGCGTGAACTGCAAGCTGAATTTTATCTTTATATAATTCTTCAAAAACAACAAGCTCTGTTTTTTCTTTAACAACAGAAGCATCAAATTCAAATGTAACAACTGCGCTGCCGTTTGCTTTGTCTGCTGTGAACTTTACTTCTGAAGTAACATTCTTCTTATTTACCAGGAAAGGCTCTCCGGCAGTCTTGTTCATCAGAATACCCTTGATTGTATATTCCTTGCCGGGAATCAGATCTCTGTAGGTCACAACATCCTTGATTACAACCTTTTCTGCACTGAAGGCATCCTTTTCATTATTAATCGTTGCAGTTGTTCCGATATCCGGGGTATGAACCGTTACGGTCTGATTTTTATCATTAATATCCTTATGATTTGCAATCTGAACAGATCCGAAATACAATTCTTCAAACACAACGATATCTGTTTTTGCTGTAATGGCATTAGCAGCAATTTTGAAAGATACCGTAATTTCGCCGTCTGCGGTTTTAGGTGTAAATGTAACATCAGACCTAACCTCTTTGCCATTGATAAGCAGCGGAGAATTTGTTGCTTTGTTCATAAGTACACCTTTGGCTGTATATTCTCTGCCCGGAACTAAATCAGAGTACGAGATAAGGTCTTTAATCGTAAATGCTTCTTTAGAAAAGATATCTTTTTCTCCGTTAATCGTTGCAACCGTTCTGCTCTTGGGAGCATGAATGGTAACCGTCTGATTCTTGTCCTTTAAATCTGCGTGTCTGGCAATCTGATTCCCATCCTTATATAACTCTTCAAACACAACAAGGTCTGTGTTTTCTGTAATGGAATTTGCAGGAATTTTAAATGAAACAGCTGTACTGCCGTTTGCGGTTTTGGGCTTGATTGTGGCTTCTGCAGCAACAGGCTTGCCGTTAACCTTGAAAGCTGTGCCTGTTTTCTTATCCATCAAAGCGCCCTTGACAACATATTCCTTTCCGGGAATCAAATGCTTGTAAGAAACAGTGTCCTTAAGCGTAATTGTTTCGGAGCTGAAAGCATCCTTGTTTTCATTAACCAGGGCTGAAGTTGCGATTTCGGGAATCTTATCATTTTCCACTGTAATCTCAACAACTTCATTTCCGCCGTTTATTTTTACAGCATAAATCTCATTGTTTGGAAGATATCCCGATGCAGGCTCAAGCTCTTTAATGAGATAATTGCCTTTTTCTAAATCGCTGAAACCAAATTCGCCTTTACTGTCAGACTTATCTGTCTTCAAGGCAGTTGCTTTTGTAAACACTGTTTCATCGGCTTTGAACAAACCGAATACAGCGCCTTTAATGGCAGCCTTCGTTTCTCTGTCAACCTTATGTCCGGCAATGCCACTGGGAGCAAGAGGATTATAGAACTCGGCTTCAGATGTTTCATTCCATACGATGTTGACATTTTGTGCCGGTGGAACAATATACTGTTTGCCGGTTTCAATTTCCTCGATCACATAATTACCGGTATGAACCTTTTCAAACAAAGCATGTCCGTTTTTATCGGTTGTACGTGTCATATCAATCTTTTCTCCAAGATCCGATGTGCCGTAAAACCTGAATTTGTGCCCGGCAAGAATACCGTCTTCCGCTGTTTTTATAACCTTAAGTGAGCCGTACTGAACAGGATCGGTATAATACAGATAAAATGTTTTTCCGTTAATGGGTTTTCCGTTTTCATCAATCTGAATCCGGAATGCTCCGTAGCTGTTAACCTCATAGCCGTTATCCTTATTCCACTTCATGATCATCTGAGAGGTATCCGCAATTACGGCGATAGGCTTAGCTGTGCCGTTATAGTTTTCATAAATTTTGAACCAGCCCTGATTCTTGGATGTATATGTAAGTCCCTTTGCTTCAAAATATTTCGTTTCCTTATCAAAGGTTAACGGAATACCTGTAGGATCAAATTTATTTGTATCCTTGTTGTACTGCCTTACTTCGAGATTCAGGCTGTCAAGAATGGTTTGATTATCAATAACCGTAGGAGATCCTACCCACGAGCCGTCTTCATGAACAAGATTTCCGTTCTTATCTGTATCAGACCAGAATTTCTGGAATTTAACATTTGCAGTTACCGGATCTTCCTTTAGGGTAATTTTCAGCTCCTGCCCGGTCTTGTTCTCAGCTAATCTGAATGTGCCTGCGCTTCCTTCTTTATAAATATCTCCGGAAAAGCTTGCATATTTGTTTGTGATCAGATACCCTTCAGGTGCCGACGTTTCAACAATCTTGAAGATTCCGTTGTTTGTGTCATTATAATAGAGTGTACCGCTTTCATAGTATCCGGTTGAAGCGTTATATGTAAGGGACTTTGCATTTCCGTAGTTTCCTGCACTGCCTAAATATTCTCTTACTTCAAGTTTTGCTCCGGGAATACTTGCATTGGTTGCAGGATCTGCCTTTTTTACCTTTACTTTACCGCTTCCGGCTTGAACCTTTACTGTGATTGAGGTTTTTACCGGGTCTTCCACTTTTCCGTACAGCTTCGTCTGATCCGAACCTGTAAGGGCAAGAGCAGAGCCGACATTTGTACCTTTTTTCGTAAAGGTCATTGTAACTGTTTTTGCGTTCAAATCGGAAGTCCAGATTCTGAGCTTATTATCGCCGTTTAATGTACGGTAAATCTTATTTCCTGTTAAATCGGAAATATTGAAATCGCTGAGCTTACAGTTGGAGTTTGTATTTGTAATCTCAACATATCCGCTTGATGAAGAGCCTGTATTCTTAAGCGTAACGGTTTTTGAACTGAAAGTAGGAATTTGTGCGTGTGTACGCATTGCATCCAAAATCTTGTTATAGCATTTCAAAGCATCAGGATAGTTGCTGAAAATAGATTTAGCCCATGAGGTGCAGCCGGTATTGTAATTGGTTCTTGCACCTGTTTCTGCTTCCCACATAATGACCTGCGTAGCAAGCTGCGCATTCGTGGCTGAATAACCATAAGCGTTTGCTGATGTACCATCATAACCATAAATTGAGGCACGGGTAATTATTGTTTGAGCAGTTCCTGTTAATTCATCGCCCCATAAACCAGTACCTTTAAGATTTGCAGCTTTAGCAGATGTACCATCAGTTCCTTCGTAAATCTGAATACAATACAAGGGTTCTCCTGTAGATTTTAGATTGTATAGTGCAACCTGTCCGCTGTTGTTGTGGGGTGTTTTATTTGCCGTAGTCCAGTTGCCTGTAGAGTAATATGCATTCAGGTGTTTACTCTCAATCGTGTATGTATTACCTACAGTTAAGGCAGCCAGTGCCGGCACGGCTGATGTCATTGTTGAACCAAGCGTTAACAGTGCAAGAATAAGTGCAGCTATTTTCAGCCTGCTTTTTTTCAGAAACTTCAGAATTTCTGAAAAGCTGATAGATTTGATTGATTTTTTGCTTTTCTGAGATTTGTTCATCAAATCTCTCCTTTCATAGAAATATTTTTATATGTAAACAGCGCAAGGCTGGAATTTTAAACAAAAAAGAGCAATCAACCTTTTTCAAAGTTAATTGCTCTTTAATTATATTTTTATTTAATTTTGATATTACAGATAAAGAATATAGAAACTATCGCTATCGTAGTAGCAATACATTCTTGTTCTGCCACCTTCAGCTATTTCTAGATCTACATATTCTTTGCATAACTGTAATGTACGACCATTGTTTAGTCTTTGTTGAGATCTATCGATTTGTCCGCTCCAACCTGCAGTTGCAGGTGTTAAGGAAGAATCAATCTTAATACCTTTGCTTTTGATATATGCGTTTACCTTCTGCTGAACCTCTTTAGGGGTAACATTCTTCTGCGTTGTGGTTACTTTCTTAGTTGTAGTTACCTTTTTCTTGGTAGTTGTAACGGATTTCTTTGTTGTAGTCTGTTTTGGTGCAGTTTTTTTCGTGGTAGTCTGCTTTTTTGTAGTTGTAGTTTTTTTAGGCTCAGTTTTCTTCTCAGTGATCTGCGCTTTGCTTGTCTGCTCTGATGCAGGCTCGGTAGTAGTTTCTGTAACTTTTTCTGTTGTAGTTTCGGTGGTAGTTTCAGATGTGCTTTCTTCCGAAACAGCTGAAACGGTTTCCTTTGCTTTTGTAGTTCCGTTTGCTACTTCATCATTGCCTTTACCTGCCGTGCAGGCTGTAAACAGCATAACCGCTGCCACAATTAAACCGATAATTGCATAAATTCTTTTTTTCATAATAAAATCTCCTATTCTTATAATATTTAATATTGTAAATAATATTCACAATAACTCGTTTTAACAATATATTGACATTTATAATTATGTTGATTATAATATAAGTGAACAAGGAGCTACCCGATAGACGGTTAGCCCAAGATATTAATTACAGAAAAGTAACCGTGTCCAGTGCTAATGGCGGTTACTTTTTTGTTTTGCCTTGTTTAATCCATTCAACGAGTATCGTAACAATTATACCCATTACCATAAAAGTTATGGAGAGAATTTCAAAGTCGCTCATAAAAGTCTGCCCTCCTCAATCATAAATTTTCCAAACGAATTTATATGTAATCGGAGGGTATCAGTCCCTCCGTAGTGACAGAAGTCATTAGAAGGGTTAACCGCCTATATGTCTTTTTGGATATGCTCCTTGCCGGACAACTTAATGTCCTGAATAAATTATAACAGATATAATTTATTTTTCAAGTTTATGTGAGCAATTAAGAATATTCAGTTTTCAAGGTACAAAAAAAGAGCCAACCAGACCATGCATATAATGCATAGTCTAATTGGCTCAAAGGCTCAAACAATATTTAATTATATTTTAAAGACAAAGAGCTTCCCCTTCAAATCTTTGATATTATTATAGCATAATACTGTAC
>JAIDJS010000113.1 GCA_029052085.1 Eubacterium sp. | reverse complement strand
CCGTAGCACAATGGCTAATGCATTTGATTCCGATTCAAAAGATTGGAGGTTCGACCCCTCTCGGGCAGACCATAGGAATAGCCCCAAAAATCGCACCATTAAGCGAAATTTGGGGCTTCTTATTTGCCTATCGGTTTTGCATATTTTTACACATTTTTATGTACTTTTACGGGTAAATGTATATCAAAATGTATATCACTTTTTATGGCTGATTTTTGGCATAATAACAAGGCTTACAAGCGTTTTAAAAGTGAAATTTTTTCAACTTTTTGCAAAATTCCGCCCCTTTTTTACCTTTTTTGAGAGAAAAACAAGCTTTTTTTACTTGCTTTCGGCAGTTTTTTTAACTAAATTTGCAAGACAGGCATAATCTTTTTTCAAATTTGCCGCTTCTTTTTTGATTTTGCTTAAATAATCAGCTGCAATTTCTATAAGTGTTTGAATACTATAAAACTGTATCAATTTACCCACATCGCCTGCTGCATTCGCTTCTGCCGCTATATCAGATAATGTGTATATGATATATTCTGCTTTTTCAGTTTCAATATTAACTGCATATATTTTATCTTCAATATCAAGAACTGAGGGAAACAATAGGTCTTTTTTATTTTCCATTGTTTAAGCTCCTTTCTTGCTTCTTAAGGCATCAAGCGAGCAGATTATATGCAATATCTTTGTATAATCCTCAGTTGATGCATTGCTGAATTCTTCTTGCATTCGCCTGCAAAACTTATTGTACTGCTTATCGTTCATTTTCATAGCCTTATCCAAGAATTCAATTATTTTGCTTGCTTTTACCTCTTGATTTATTGCAGCAAGCTTGTTATAATTATCTTGCTTACCATTATTTTGGTTGGCTTTCCTGATGCCCTTGTTTGCTTTGGTCGGTGGAACAGGGGCATTTTTCTTTTCGTTTTTCATTGATTGACAATCCTTTCAAAATATGATATTGTAGGACTGTAACCAAAAGGTAGGCAGTCAGCTTACCGGGTATTATTAAATAACCGCTTTCACTTTCCTACGGTGGCGGTTATTTTTTTATGGCCGTAATTAACAACAATGTAATTATCAATATTGTTATGTATTCCATAAGCACACCCCCTTTCTGTCCTACTTTAAAAGGGGAATTGCTAACCGCCGTAACCTCTTGATTACAAATATATTGTAACATATTGTACAACGACTTTCAATTAGCAGAACACACAAACATATTGTACAACGACTTAATGGATTTTGTATATATTGCATATTGTACAACGCTTGCACTTATGATATAATATAGCCATAGTGAAAAATGGGCATTTTATATGCCTGCTGCACTAATATACAAAAAAGGTGGTGCGTTTCTGTGGCAGAAAAAGAAAAGTTTAATAAAACTAAATATCAGAATGAATATATTTCAAAAAAATATGATAGCTTGCGTATAGTTGTACCAAAAGGCAAAAAAGATAAAATAAAAGCCTATGCAGCAGGCAAAGGCGAAAGCATCAACGGCTTTGTCAATAAAGCTATTGATAAGGCTATGGAAGAATAAAGGTGTTAATATGGCTTTAGAAAACAAATTAAACATAACTGAGAGTGCAGAGCTTGCAAGAGTAGAAGAAAAAATCAGCAAAACAAAGGCACTTGAACTTTTTGAAAACGGATTGCTTGATACTTTTGAGGTAGGTACATTCAAAGGCTTATCAGATATACACAAATATCTGTTTGAAGATATATACAGCTTTGCCGGAAATATAAGAACAGTAAATATATCAAAAGGTGGTTTCCGCTTTGCTCCTGTAATGTATCTGCAGGCTGCTTTGGATAATATTGATAAAATGCCGCAAACAACATTTGATGAAATCATAGAAAAGTATGTTGAAATGAATGTTGCACACCCTTTCAGAGAGGGAAACGGCAGAAGCACAAGAATATGGCTTGATATGATATTAAAAAAGGAATTGCAGCAGGTTGTCGATTGGAGCAAGATAGATAAAGACGATTATTTGCTTGCAATGGAGCGCAGCCCTATTAAAGATATTGAAATCAAAGTGCTTTTAAAAGCCGCATTAACGGATAAGACAACAGACCGAGAGGTTTATATGAAAGGCATTGATGCAAGTTACTATTATGAGGGCTACACCACATACAAAACTGAAACATTATAACAACAAAGCAGCAGAGCCGTTAAAAGCCTGCTGCTGTTTTTATTTCTATCTATGACGGTATAAAAGATACCCCCATTTTTTAAGTCCCTACTTACGGCAAGGGATTTCCGCTTTTGTATATTATAATACTTGTGTGTGCGCAAGGCGCATTGGCTTTTATTGGCTTTTTGCACTCGATTACAAATACCTGTGTAATGGGATGGCATTTCAGCACCCCATAGTTTAGAAGCCTTGCTTTAGGTAATCCTTGCATTAAACTTTTTGTCCTTGTTTTGAACCTGCTCATTTTTAAGCAAGTTAAAACATATGCTTTATTTGCGTTATTTCAAACTTTTACTTTCATCCGATAAACTTCATTGCTGAAATGCAAAAATCGATTTTAATGGCATTTCCGACGATATTTTCAGTATTCGCAAGCGCATTTGATAAAGAATTTGCTTTTTAAGGTGTCCGATTTGTCCGATCAACGCTTTTTAGGGTGTCTTGAATGTCTTGATATTTTTTAGGGTGTAACATTTGTTACTATACTTTCTTTTTTAAGGACTCCAAAATCTCCGGATACTCTCTTTTTAGGGTATGCGAAATCTGCGGATTTTTTCTTTTAGGGTGTCGGAAATGTCGGAATAATGAATATATTTTCTCAGCGAGATATTTGTGCAGTGACGGCGGAAGCTCACAATGCAATACCACAAAGGGAATATAGCCCAATATCTGATATATCGGTTAATGCCTGCTGCAGGATATGTTTTGTATATATGCAGTTGATGTTATGTGCTCTTAAAAATAAAAAAAAATTAAAATTATTTTAGCGAGTTAAAGCGTAGTTTTGCTTTTAGTATAAAATTATATATTATAAATATGCAAAGGCATATTTTTGAAATTTTAACCGCTATCTTGAAATTTGCACAAAAATACCGCCGTTATCTCTTCTGCTCAAAAACGAATTTATAGCGCATTTTCCGATATTTCAAATCAGCTTCAATATATTCTTGTATATCGTTATAATCGCTTAATTCCTGCTGCTGTTGATTATTCAATGATATGTATTCCATTAACAGCCGTTTATCATCATCGCCGAACTTTAAGCCTGTAAAATTGCTTAATTGCCTGCTTAAATGCGTTATAATGCACTTTTGAAGATATGATGTAAACTTATACCCTTTTAATTCAAAAGATTGCACAGCTTGATGCAGGGCAATATAGCATTCTTGTAAAATATCCTCTTCGCCGAATTTATTTATATATTTTTTACTCCAATATGTTATTAAAGGCATATTCTGCGAATAGAGCAGATACAGATTGCTTTGCACATTCTGACCGCTTTTGATTTCCTGTATTAATTCCTCATTAGTCAATATCAACACTCCTTGCAATAATACCGAATCGGCATTATAATAATTGCAGACAAATTAATGTGTTGATATCTCATATCTCAACAAGGCAAGCACTCTTTACCTAATGGCAGCAGGCAAAGGGTGCTTTGTTCTATTTTGTGTCAATTTCGTTTTTTACTTTTCTGTAATTGTTTGTGCTGTCCTCAACTATGTAAGAGCTTTCAACAATCCTTGAAAACAATCTTTTATTCAGATCTGCAGCATTTAAAATTGCTTGTTTTGTATGATTTGTTGTAATTATGGTTGGTTTTCCGTTTTTAACTCTGCCGTCAATTATGTAAAACAGTAGTTCATTTCCGTAATCGGTGCAAGTATCAAGGTTTAAATCGTCAATAATTAAAACTGAACAATTTATAAAAGAATCGCACATCTCTTTTCTTCCATTGATGTCACACAAAGTAATTTCCTGCTGTATCTTGAAAAGTACAGTAAATTCTCTTTGCAGTAAGGCATTTGCTAAACAAATAGCAGCGATCGTCTTTCCTGCACCCGATTTTCCGCACAATACCAAACCTTTACCATCTGAACACATCCCCTTAAACATTTCCTCATATTTTTTAGTTGCTCTTATGTGTTTGTTGTCCTGGTATTTGTCAAAAGTTACATTCCGCATTTTTGGAGCAGGAAAACAATTAACTTGATTTGCTTTAATACGGGCTTGTCTTTTTTTCAGATTTTCAGTTTTATTTACATCTTCGCTGTAATCTCTTTGACATTTACAGGGTACTCCTACTAAATCAAAATCAATTCTTTTACTTTTAGGCGGAACGATATTTAATATCTCTTTATGCACTTCATCAAAAGTAAGTGTTTTGTGTTCCATCGCATATTTTTCTTCAAGTTCTCTTATTTCTTCAGAAGAATATAAAGAACGAAACGGAATAGTTTGTTTTGGCTCATTACATTGTTTGCAATATAAAATCTTATAGCCGTTATATTCTTTGTAGTAATCGCCTTCATTATAAATACCATATTCCGAATTTTGTTTTGCAATAGCATTTGCTATAATCTCATCATAAAAGCTCATAGTTAATAACTCACACTTTCTATTTTCGGTTTTTGATTAAGATAACTTTCAAACTTGTTGCTGAATAAAGTTTCAGGTCTTAAATATTTTTCATATTCAGTTCCTTTCCATTCAGAAACTTTATTGTCAATTACCTTTTCAAAATCATCTACTGTAAAGCCTTCATTAAGTCGTGCATTAATAAGGCTTTTGGTTTTAACAATGGTTTCTCTGTAATTAGTTGAAGCCTTTTGATTG
>JAIDJS010000112.1 GCA_029052085.1 Eubacterium sp. | reverse complement strand
AATTAATTCATAACAATTTCGGCTATATTACTGATTTTTAACCGAAACAACAATTAGGCGCCCGCTTTTATTTGAGCCATAGCATGTTGTAAGCGTAAGCAGCTGCTGCCCGAATTCGGGTACCGCATCTGTTGTATAAATTGCTTTTTCCTTAATCGTTTCTATATAGCTGCCAAAGCTTTTACTGTTGGGAGCATCAACAAAATTATACCATTCATCATTTTCGTCAATCTGAACAACAGCAAAAACGGAATAAACAGCTTTTTCATTTTCCGTTTCAAATTCTATTTCGGGATGCTTTCGGCTGTAAGACTCCTGAACATATCCGCCAAGGGATGAAAACATAGTATCATTTTTCAGATTGTGACCGTAAATAATCAAATTATCACTTTTCAAACTGCATCTGGCATCAAGGAAAGGTACGCCTGAAAAGCTGTATTTTTCCTCAAAGCTCAGCCTCAAATATTTCTGAGGATTATCAGGGGTATACATTACAGGATAATTAAGCGTTGTATCCGGAATGGAAACCCATCCGATACAATCACGGTTTTGCTCTAATAAAAGAGAAATATTTCTGCCGTTTTCACTATCAACAAGCTGATGAATTCTATCAAAAGCCTTTTGCTCCTGAACGCGAGAATACATTTCCTGCCATATATAATAACCAGATGCTGAAAGAACAGCAATTAACAATACAATTATAATACCCAGACGAATTTTTCGTTTTCTTTTCATACCCGAACCTCTTTAAACGAACTAATCAAACAATCCTAAATCATCACGCCCTGCAAGTGAAGCATACCAGACGGTATCCTTACTGAGAGGGGCAATTTTATTTTTATCTGCAAAATACTTTTCAATATTTTTATTGAAATTTTTTGCATTAATCTTTTTATAATTATCAAAAAATGCTTTTGTATCACTGCTGTTTACTATATCTCCTAAGCTGCCATAGTAAACAATTATATCTGCGTTAATTTTCTGTTCTGCTTCAAGAATTTCAACATTTTCCGCCTTACATTCAACACCGGAATTCTCAAGCATCTCTGACAAAGCAGAATAAATACTGTAAGACACACCCTGATAATCATACGCAATTTTCAAGCTTTCTATATCATTCAGATTTCCTTTTTTTATAAGAGAATGATAATTCGGCTTTTTCATATATGCAGAGGTTATTCCTTTGGAATACGCACCGCTGTCCTGCGTGCTTTCAAAAAATTCTTCGCCGGATACAAGTAAAGAAACGGCTCTTCTGACCGAAGGATTTTCAATATTATATATTAAATAGTTTCCTTGGCTCTGCCCTATTTCAAAAATATTATATGCTCCGTTTTCGTTAATTAAATCTGATTGTGTTTCTTTATTCATAAGAAACACATCATAATCCTGATTTTCATTCAGACTGTCTGCAGCATCTAAATTCATTGGGCTTAGAACAACCTTTTCATACTTTTGTCTATTGTCAGAATACTTATTTTCAAAAAGCGTTATATCTCCGTAAAAAACAAGCGATTCAACAGCATAGCTGCCTGTTCCGAGTGCAAGCTTTGCATTTTCATCAAAATACACAACAGGAATATTAAACAGCCTTATATTTTCAAGGCTTACCTCTTTAAAATAAAAAATGAGCGTTTTATCATCACTTTTTTCAATTGAAGCAATATTGCTCAGCAAATCCGAAAAGTCTGTTTCATTTTTCATAAACCACTCATAGGATTTAAGAACGATATCAGCTGAGAGCCTTTCGCCGTTGCTGAAACGAACACTGCTGTCAACAGAAACATAAGCTTCAGTTCCGCTGTTTTTAAAAATGATTTTTGAGGCATTCAGATAATTTAATGAGCCGTCATTATTCATCTGCAAAAGCGGCTGATAAACAAGCTTTTTCAGATAGAACATAGCTTCACTGTTATAAGCATACGGTTTATCATCAGCAACTGCCGATGATAAACCGATATGATAATTCTTTTTTCTTTCCTTGCTTAAGGAAACCTGAATACTGTGGCCTTTGAAAACCATGTTATCCGGCTGATATACAGTAATTTTGAATACCAGCGCAGAAACCGCACACAAAACAACAGCAATAAGAACTGCAAGTATTATTTTGAATTTTACACTTAATTTTCCAGCCATAGCCATTACCTTAAGGGAGGAGTAAAACCTCCCTTAATCTGTTTCCTTTCTTTTTCTGTTTTTAACTGCAATAAATACAAGAATAAGCAAACCGAAGGCTGAAGCAGGAACTGCAATAAGCCAAGGATTGATATCTTCCGTACCGGTGTAAACCTTTTCGCCGTCAGCAATACCGCTAAGGGCAAGATAAGCATTTGTATGATTATATCCATCAAGCTGCCACTTAAGATTATAGAAGTTTTTATCTGTTCTCGGAGTAGCAAGTGTTATAACAGGAGTTGAGCCTAATTTCTCATCATCCTCATTATCCTGAGAAAGAATATTAAGCTTATCCTCGCCCATTATTTCAAAGGCAAACGCTTTTGTAAAGCTTCTTTCATCAGGCTTACCCATACGAAGCTTATACTGATACGGCTGATTATTTTCATCCAGAACAGGAAGATTATCAAATATGAAATAACCGTTTCCATCTGTTTCAGCTTTCATATTCTGATAGCTTTCAAAGCTGCCTTCAGACTCAGCGGAAACATCGGTTTCCCCTTCCTCTTCAGCTTCAGGAGCAACAAAGTAATCCAGATAAACTGCTTCTCCCTCGAATATCAGCTCTCCGTCATCGTAAATACCGTTTTCATTTGCATCCTCAAAAACAACACCTGCGATGCTGCCTGCACCGAACGGAACAAGGCCGGCATCTAAATGTTCAACAGATTCGCCGTAGGAAATATTGAAATCATCAATATTATAGCTTGGCTGCGTTGCTTCATCTGCATCATCAGCAAGAACAATGAGTGCCTCGGTATTTTCAAGATAGCCTGTTTTATCATTCAAATCATTATCAAACAATCCGTTTTCTTCAGCATCATCAGCATTCTCTGCTTCTTCAGCTTCCGGCAACTGATTTTTATGATATTCAGTTACTGCATAAAGATTTGGCAATTCTTCAACCTTAACTTTATAACCGCAAACTACTTTGTTTCCGTCAACCTCAGTATAGAGCGGAAGATTATTGAAGGAATAATATCCGTTTTTATCTGTAGCAATGATATCCGGATTTTCTTCATCAGAATCCACATCCGCTTCATCATTCTGAGCGGCAATTTCATTTTTGTCAGTATCTGTTACATCTTCTGTATTATCATCCTCTTCCTGAGGAAGTTCGTACCATTTTCCATCCAAGAGATACAAACGTTCAAGAGTTACATTTACATCGCTCATAAACTGTTCGTCCTCGCTGATTACACCATCTCTGTTTGAATCATTCCAAACATAGCCGCTGATACTGTATTCTCTTACAGGAACAAAACCTGCATTATACTGATCAAGATCTGATTTTTGAACAATATCATAATTTTCAATTATATAAGGTGTATTTCTGATTTCCTCATCACTTACAGGATTAGCAAGAACTATCTTTCCTGCAAGCATTTCGGGAAGATTTGCATCCTTTTTGATAATCTGATTTGTTTCAGCAACAAGAGCACTATCGTTTTCGCCGCCGTTCATCTGATATTTCGTTGCAAATCTGTTTTCTATGATTACATAAAGCTCATATCCATACAGCTTATTTACACCATCTTCGTTTACATAGGTTTCAAGATTTGTAAAGCGATATCCACCATTTTCGTCTGTATCAGCTGTCTGGCAGAATTCTTCATCCTCACTCTGTGCCAAAATCCATTCGCCGTTTTCATAAACAAAGCGTTTTAAACCGATTTGAATATTCGGCAGCATCATATCTTCTTCATCAATAATGCCGTCATAATTCATATCATCAAATACATTACCTGAAATAGAAGCAAATTCCTGAATCTTATAACCGCCGTTGTAATCTGAAATATCATCAGCAAGAACAACATTGTAATTATAGATAATAAAGCTTGCATCCACACCTGATTTATCAGCTGCAGGCTCAGCAACAACAATCTTGCCGTTAAGCATTTCCGGTAACTCTGTATTGGCTTTGATAATCTGACCGTTTACAAGAAGACTGCTGTCATTAACATATTTCGTTACAGCATAACCATCAGGAGCACCTGTTACCCAAACCTCATAACCATAGAGATAATCAGCCTCTTCATCAGCCACATAGGTGTCAAGATTTTCAAAGCTGTATGCCCCGTTTTTATCTGTTACGGATTTAACATCAAATTCAGTATCCTCTTCCCACTTGCCTTTTACCAATACAAAGCGTTTAAGAGTAACCTCAATATCCGACATAAGTTCGTCTTCGTCGTCCAAATTACCGTCATAATTCTTATCGTCAAATACCTTGCCCGAAATGGAGCCTTTTTCGATTGCCTTATAACCTGCATTGTATTCGGAAATCGTTTCTGCAAGAACTACATTATAGTTTTCGATAATGAAGCTTGCATCCACACCCGATTTATCAGCAGCAGGCTCAGCCACAACAATCTTACCATCAAGCATTTCCGGAAGCTTGGTATCCGGCTTGATAATCTGACCGTTAAGCAGAACATAGCTGTCATTCTGATATCTTGTTATTGCATAATGTTCCGGAGCCCCTGTTACCCATACTTCATAGCCATAGAGATAATTTGTATTCTCATCGCTTACATAAGTATCAAGATTTTCAAAGCTGTATGCTCCGTTTTTATCTGTTATGGATTTAACATCAAACTCGGTATCCTCTTCCCACTTGCCTTTTACCAATACAAAGCGTTTAAGAGTAACCTCTATATCTGACATAAGTTCGTCTTCGTCATCCAAATTACCGTCATAATTCTTATCGTCAAATACCTTGCCCGAAATGGAGCCTTTTTCGATTGCCTTATAGCCTGCATTATATTCGGAAATCGTTTCTGCAAGAACTACATTATAGTTTTCAATAATGAAGCTTGCATCCACACCCGATTTATCAGCTGCAGGCTCAGCTACAACAATCTTACCATCAAGCATTTCCGGAAGCTCGGTATCCGGCTTGATAATCTGACCGCTGAGAAGAACATAACTGTCATTCTGATATCTTGTTATTGCATAGCCGTCAGGAGTATCTGTTACCCAAACCTCATAACCATAGAGATAATTAGCATCTTCATCAGCCACATAAGTGTCAAGATTATTGAATGTATAATTACCGTTTTTATCAGTTACTTCGATTGGAGCTTCAAATAATTCATCCTCAAGCCATTCATCATTTACATAAACAAAGCGTTTAAGAGTAACTTCTACGCCGGAAAGCATAGCTTCATTTTCATCAATTGAACCGTTATAGTTACTATCGCTGAATACTACGCCCGTAATTGTACCCTTTTCCAATGCTTTATAACCGGCATCATATTCTGAAACAGTTTCAGCAAGAACTACATTGTAATTTTCAATAATGAAGCTTGCATCCACACCCGATTTATCAGCAGCAGGCTCAGCTACAACAATCTTACCGTCAAGCATTTCCGGAAGCTCGGTATCCGGCTTAATAATCTGACCGCTGAGAAGAACATAACTGTCATTCTGATATCTTGTTATTGCATAGCCATCAGGAGCCTCTGTTACCCATACTTCATAGCCATAAAGATACTTGGCATCCTCATCACTTACATAAGTATCAAGCTCTTCAAAGCTATAATGTCCGTTTTCATCGGTTATGGTTTCAAAGAAGGTATCCTCTTCCCATTCGCCGTTTCTATAGATAAAGCGTTTAAGTGTTATGCCTACATCAGACATCAGTTCTTCGTCTTCATCAAGTACACCGTCATAATTCTTATCATCAAATACAACGCCTGTAATCGTGCCTTTCTGCTCCTTAATATAACCTGCATTATATTCTTCAACAGCAGCGGAAAGAACCGTATTATAGCCTTCTACAATATAGCTTGGATCAATGCCTGCGGTATCATCTGCTGCACCGGCAACTACCATTTTACCGTCAAGCATTTCAGAAAGCTCGGTATCCGGCTTGATAATCTGACCATTAAGAAGAACATAGCTGTCATTCTGATATCTTGTTATTGCATAATCATCAGGAGCCTCTGTTACCCATACCTCATAGCCGTAAAGATGATTTTTTCCATCAATTGAGAGATATGTATCAAGCTCTTCAAAGCTGTATTTTCCGTTTTCATCGGTTAATACTGAATAGCCCTCAAATTCTTCATCCTCAATCCACTTTCCGTCTATGAATACAAAACGTTTGAGTGAAACCTCAACATCGGACAGAATACCGTCATTTTCATCAAAAGCACCGTCATAATTCTTATCATCAAATACAGTGCCTGTAATTGTACCCTTTTCCTCTGCTTTATAACCGGCATTATATTCTTTGAGATGAACAGAGCGAACAATATCATAGCCGTCAACGATATATTTTTTATCAACAATCGTCTGTTCCGGATCTGTTATTTTATTACCTAAAACAAGCTTACCTTTCAGCATCTCATAAAGAGAAGTATCAGATTTGATAATTTGTCCGTTCAGGAGAAGGGCACTGTCGTTATCTCCGTTATTCTGCTGATAACGTGTTAAAGCAAAGCCCTCAGGTGCATCAACAACATAAACCTCATAGCCATAAAGGTATTTTACATTATCAACCTCTTTATAAAGCGGAAGGTTTCTGAAGCTGTAATGCCCGTTTGCACTTGTTGTTACAGTTGAATAATATTCATCATCCGCCTGATCCAAATTCCAGCTTCCGTTTACATAGCTGTATCTCTTAATTCCGAGTTCGATATCCTTAAATGATGAATCCGTTTCATCAATAATACCGTTATAGTCCATATCCTCGAAAACAGAACCCTCTATGCTTCCGGTTTCATAATCGGCAAAGCCAAGGTTATAGCCGTCTCTGTTTACACCATGCGTTGTATCATATCCGTCTACAATATCTGAAAATTCAGCTGCCGACGAACCGTCAATCTTATTGGCAATAATGATATATCCGTCTTTATGCTCGCCGTTTACATATGATTCATTTTCTTTGCTCTTAATAACCTGATTTGTTGAAGCTATCAGAGCACTGTCAAGCAATTCATTATTCTTCTGATAATACGTTGCGGCAAATTCTTCTCCGTTATCATCATTCGGCATATTGAGAAGCCATATTTTATAACCGTAAAGAAGCGGAATATCTTTATAGCTGCCGCTTGGCTCATGAGTAAGAAGCTCAGCGAAGGTATATCTTCCGTCTTCGCCCGTTACTGTTGTAGCATAATACTCAGCATCCGGATCATCCTCATTTGGTGCAAGATTCCATACATCGGTCTTTTCATCCCAGATATATCTCTTGATACCAACCTCAATACCCGCTAAAGGTTCATCAGGCTTGCCAGAATCATATGTTGTACCATCTTCATTTTTCCAATCATAAATACCATTATCATTGTTATCAATAAAGGCGATACCGTCAATATCCGCTTTCTGTCTTATTGTATAGCCGACATTATAATTCGCAACATCTCGGCTGTCCGCAATATCATAGCCTCTTATAATATTCGGGCTTGAAGCATTATCTGACGGATTTGCAACAATTACATAACCGTCAAGTTCTTCCTTTAACTCGCCTGAATATTCACGGTTCGGATTTGTTTTGGTTAAAAGATACTCGGATGAGCTTGCTTTAAGAAGCGCATTCTGCGTTGTATCCTCGCCGTTTGCCATATGCTTTGTTATATGATAATCAAGAGGTATCATATTCACTTTCAGCTTGAAGCCTGCCATATAGTTCTGGCCGTTTACCGTATATTTTGTAGGAACGGATATTTCAAACAATCCGTCTTCGCTTTCTGCGGATACGGAAGCTGTATATGTTGCTTCACTATCTTCCCCATTAGGACGATATTGCTTCCAGCTCTTATCATTACCATCATAATAGTAACCTGTTGCCGTTACAATAATTTCATCAAATCTTGAATTGCGTATAGCTTCCTTAAGCTCTTCCGTAAAGCCGTCTTCTTTTCCGGTATCTTCATCCGTGTTTATATATCCATCATAATTGATATCATCAAACACTCTTCCGGAAATCTTTGCTTCGTCATATTCATGATAACCCGCATCAATTTCGCCAACCGGCTTTGAAGTAATAAGATCATAGAATTTATCTTTATACTTAACAACATAGTATAAATCATTAAGACGAACTGCATCATTGCTTACATTTACAGCATCAGTCGGAATATCTGCTTCTTTATTATCACACATATCTGCAACAATCAGATATTCGGCAGAAGCAGTTAAGGAATAATTCTTAAGATCGTTATTTCTTAATCCATCTTCAGACGATACACGATAAAGTGTTGCAGCATAGAACGCATTATCAGGATGCGCTGCTACAAAAGGCTTGTAGCCTGCAAGATAATACTTGCCGTTTTTATAAACATGAGTTGCAAGATTATCAAAGGAATAATCTCCGTTTTCATCGGATACAGCCGTATGGAGTTCGTTGTTATAATCAGCATCTTCAATCCATGAAGCAGCATCTTCAGAGCCTGCACCGCCCTTTTCAAGATAATAACGCTTTAATGTTATTGTAATATTTTCAATTCCGATTTCGTCTTCATCCATCAAGCCGTTATAGTTTTCATCAATCCATACACGACCTGAAACGGAATTACTGTCAAACTCTGTTAAACCTGCATCAAAGCTGTCATAATTCACAACCTTATTTATATCATAATAGCCTAATGAATTATGAATAAGCAGTGTGTTCTGATTATACGCATCATCCTTGCCGTATTCTTTATCAACATCTGAATCTGCAATCTTCTTAGCTGTGATAATATATTCACTTTCAGGATTCAGATATTTGCCGCCATCGTTATATCTGATAAGGTGGCTGTCCTCTGTTCCGCCGTTTGCAAGATACTTGGTTGCACCGAGATTCATATTCTCAATATCGGTATTAACCTTAATCTTGTAACCGACTATACAATGCTCACTGCTGTTTCCGTTTTTGATAACAGCTGTTGATTCAACATTTTCAAACTTATAATTGCCGTTTTCATCTGTTGTAACCTTCTGAATATACGCATCATAAGCGGCAGGGTCTGTTAAAGCATCTGCATTAAGCAACGTCCACTTATTATTTGTATATACATACGGAACAAGCTGAAGCTCAACATCGGAAACACCTGTTTCATCAAGTTCAACATCGTTTTCATCAATATAAGAATTCTGACATCCATCATAATTCTTATCGTTCCAAACAAGTCCGCTGATTTCGGCTTTTTCATCAATTGTTAAGCCAGCATCAACATCCAGAACAGTTTGAGAACGTGTTACATTATATATTTTTCCGAAGGCCTCCATTTTGTATTCATCAATGGTATCCTCATCTGCAAGTGCAGCTATAATAATAGGATTATCATTAAGATAACGATAATCAGAATCCGCTGTACCTGTTAAAGGCAGATCACTGTCTGAAATTCCATTATTAATATGATACTTTGTAGGAACAAAGCCCTCGGGAACGGTTGACATATCCATCTTTACCTTATAGCCGCAAAGATATCTTTCTCCGTCAACAATATAGGTTGTATCCTTAACAATGAATGTATAAGCAGAGCCATAGCTTTCCTGCGAATCTATATCATCAACATATACCCAGTTATTATCACTGTCAAGATAATACTGTTCAAGAACTAATGTAACGCCGTTAACACCCGGCTCAGTAATAATCAATCCATCTTCATCAACAGATTCATTACGTACTCCATCGTAGTTTTCATCATGGAATACATATTTACCGATTGAACCGATACCGACATCAACAAAACCGAGATTCAGTCTGTCATAAATACCATACTGTCCGTTTACACATTCGCCCATAGGATATTCGCTTCTCTGCGGAACAACAGACATAACGGCAGTGGTATTTGCTTTGGCAGATTTGTTATACGTTAAATCGTTATCATTATCATACCTTAAAGGATACGTACTTCTTGTAACCGGAGATGGCTCTATAAGCCTGATTAACTCAGATGTATCGGCAACTGCAATATAGCTTCTGTACGGATAAAGAGTTGTACCATAGTGACCGTTTTCATCAGTTATAAGAGCCTTGATTACTTCACCGTCTGCATTATATGCAGGACCGAAGGTTTCTTCGCCGTTTTCATCGGTTTTAACTTCATAGAACTGAACACTGACACCCGGTATACGCTCTTCGTTATCATTAATATAGCCGTCCGTACCGCCCTTGCCGTCTACTCTTTCTCCGTTGTCCATAAATGCGAAGCCGCCGTATTTAAAGGACGGAGCAACACCAAGATCATATGTTGTCATCTTAGCATCATATTCTTCATACTTGCTTGTGTCTTTTCCTATCGCATCGATTCTGATTGAATCCTTAGTCTGAACAACGAAAGTATTTACTTTGCCGCAATCGCTTGGCTCATCACCTGCACCCTTATTTCCGAGATCAGGAAGTGTTTCTCCTTTTCTGTACACTTCAACAGGTGTATTTGTAACACCTACAAATCTTGTTGTTAAAGCGTATTCATCATACTTTCCGTTTTCAGGGAAGGTATATCTCAGCTTATAATTACCGGGAGTAATGTTTGAAATGATGAAATAGCCATCATGTCCGTAAACATCCTTTTCGGTTGTATAAGATACCGGACCGGCTGTTGTAAAGGTAGGATTACCGGTTGTGTCATAAGCAAACTCGCCGGTAGCTTCATCAATAAGATAATACTTGCCGTCAATATCAACAACAGGCTCACCAAAGCGGTTTACAGGATATCCATTTTCCGAAAGAAGCTCAACCTTAACATTATTTATACCCGGATCGTCTATCTCTCCGTCGTAATCAACATCCTTGGATGGCTTATCAAGAATCCATCTGCCGCCCTGCTTAATATAATCGCCTTCATCGGTATAGTCTGCATTATAGTTTTCATCAAGCCATACATAATGACCGATATAACCCTTATCAGACGGAGTTGCGAGATAAACACCTGCATAGGCAGATTCCGTTACAACCTCATCGCCTGTCTGAGCAGCAAAGCTGTTCCAAGAGTCGAAATTCTGAACCTTGATTTTAAGATCTGGATCTGCTTCGTCAACCAGACCTGTATAAAGCGGAATATTCAAAGGCGCTTTCATATCATATGAAAGTGAAAGCTTTGTACTTCCGCCAAGATAATAATCCTCAAGAGGCTCAACATAGATTGCCTGTGCATGGCGCTCTATTTCATCGTATCTTTCAGAATCCTTATTTTTAAGAGCAAGTATATCTCTTAAGCGAACAAAATATTTTTTCTTTTCGTTAACCTGAGATAAGCCCTCGCCTCTTATGGATTTAAAGAATTCCTTATCACTTGTTAAATCAACATTCGGAAGATTTTCCATAGGAATATCAATGATATTTCCTCTTGCGTCATAGTTGAAAGGACCTATCCAGATATTTGCATTAACGCCATCCTTCAATTCCTCGGTTCCAACGCCTGCTTTATCCGATTTAACATAAATGGAATCAAGCCTGATATATCCTCTCCAGTTTGTACCTCTTTGAGCAACATTGCCCTGATCGTCAATCTTGATAAGGGAAATATCATCCTCATAAGGCAAAACATCATAGATAATAGGCTGATCATAGCCTCTGTTTCCTCCGTCATCCGGAGAGGTATCCGGATTTACAAGAGAAGATATGAAGGAATACTTAGTACCCTCAGGAACTACAGATGGTCTTAAGCTGTCATTACCCGAAACGTTAAGACCTGTTCCGTATTCCGAGAACGAAACCTTTGTTCTGTTGAATACTCTTGTTGAACTGAAGGAAATACCGCCAAGGTTTTTGGTAATGGTATTTTCGGAATTCATCATATTATTATTGTTGACATCACGCTTATCAATTTCAAAAGCGTAGGTTTCCGTTCCGTTATCTGTTGACGGAATATACGGAATATATGCACCCGGTTTAAAGCCGTAAGCTTTACAGGAAAGCAGGTTTGAGCTGCCTACACCGTTATCCGTTGTAACAGGAACCATAAAGTCAACAACCAACCTTTGACCCGGTCTTAATATACCTGCTGAGGTAAAGGTAAGAACTCGTCTTTGAAGTGTATTGGTAAGATCGGTAATCTTATCATACATCTGGAGGGTTACGCTTGTAATTTCAGGAACTGAAACCCATTCTCCCTCTTCATTTTCAACATGCCAACACCATTTTGAATCCTCGGCATAAAGCTGAGCGGAAGATACATTATCCGGAGAAATGGTATTCTGCCATTCTTCACTGTTATATGAAACCTGCTTATAGAATTTATATTCATTCGGATCATCATCCGAAACAGATTTATCAATGTTCTGAATAAACGGAAGAACGGTTGAAATCTGAACATCCGTTGCAGCATCCTGTTCAACATCGCCGAGATTTGTATCAGCAATACCATCATCGGAAAGATTCTTTATTGATGCAGTGTACTTCAGCATTTTACTGCTGTCACTGATCATTACATCATCGCTCCAGCTGTATTCATACTTACCCGTTTCATCATTCTTTGCACGTTTGAAATATTTTGCTTTCAAATCAACCTCAAGAACAGGCATTTCACGGGTTATGAAATAACCGGCACGGGAACGGTTTGCTATAGCGCCGTATTGCTCATCATCATAACGAGCCCAGGCATTTACAAAATGATTTACATGGCGTCTTGTTGCATTCTGGTGGCTCATTGCCGCAATAACAAATGCCGCATTGCCTACCTTGCTGTTTTCTAAATCAAGCTCTCCTGATTCAAGGAATTTTACGTTTGAAACTACGGATTCGGGAAGCGGATTCAGGTTTTCATGCTCCGGATCTATATCGTCCATATTCTGAACGCCGTCAGTATCAGGATCTGCATCAATTGCCAAACTGAAATTCTGAGGAACAAGATAAGCAGGATCATCAGATGAAATTACAAAACGAATCTGATACAGCCTGTTAACCAAAGTTGAATTGCCGATGAACGCATTTGAAATACTTGTAATATCCAGAATCGTATTTTCATCAATCGGAACACCGCTTTGTCCTGCATTACCGCTTAAGCTGTTATGCACCGCTGTAAGATCCACCCATTTTCCCTTTCCATAATCGTTTACATTTTCATAAACTGAATTATCTTCAAACGGAAGCTTTCCATGCTCGGAACTGTCATCACTATCGCTGTAAAGACCATAAACCTTTACCGAAAGATGATTTTTAAGAGCTTCTCTGTACTCTTCATCACCGGCAGTTTCAGGTATTTCCCAAACACCTGTACCTACAGCGTAAACATTACCCTTAACTGAATCCTCAGAAGCAGCAGCCTCATCTCTTGTTGACTCATACGTTCCTCTAAACGGAACTCTGTAATCAAGAATAAATTCAGGTACTTTTGCACCGTCATTTTCCGCACGGTCAATATAGAGAGTCATTTTTGTTGCACCCTTAACCGCTGGATCTTCAACAACGCGAACAGAACCGCCCGTAAGATCAGGGTTAATAATCGGAATTCTCTGCTCCGAAGTATCCAAACGTACAACAGCATGAGGCTTAAGAAGCGTTATAGCCGCTGATACATCGTGAGAAAATCTTTCGTTAGGATCATCGTCATAATCTATATCAATTCCGGTTTCTTCATTTTCAGCGGATTCCCTCTCATATCCAATTTTACTTTCGTCACGGTCTGAGAGCTTTTCAAAGCCTTCGCCCGGATATTGCTGTTTGAGATATTCGCCGTCTATATCCTCCAATGTTGCATAGCTGTCTGCTTTATATTCATTATCCCAGAAATCTTCGCCGCTGAGAATATCGGAATCATCTTCCATATTATTATGAATCGTTGTTTTGAATCCAACAACCATTTTATCATTGTAGCTGAACCAGCCCGGAAGATGCTTACCTGCAACATAATCAAGATAATTAGGCGTTTCATCATCCGTAAAATCGCCCGGAGTCAGAACTTCAAGAATAAGCAGCTGTCTGCCGTTCTCATCAATTTTTTCTTCAAACTTGATTTCATAGCCTGCATCTTCCAGCTCGGCAAAGGTATATCTGTTAACCGTACCGTCTTCCTTCTGATGAATAAGATACATTGCATCATCAATGTAGTTTCCGTCTTCATCATAATTGCCTACAAATCTTACAATATCCGGAAGTGCAAGAACTACCTTAATCTTTGCATGAAGCACATTTCCGTGGTGGAAATGGTCATCCTCAGTTGCACCGTTTGATACCTTAACATTGTAATAAAGGGTATCGCCGTACTGAAGAGCCTGTGATTTATCGGAAGCATCTGGATAATATACATATTTACCCTCTGTTCCCTGAGGAGAACGAACACCCAGATTCTCAATATTTTCGGATGGTTTATCCGTTAAATAAGCATTGCTTTCAATATCCGGCCAGCGAACACGAATTCTGTTTGTTGTATGAACACCGATATTGGTTGAATCATTGCCTGCATCAAAATCTACAGATTCAGACTGAAGTGTCAGACCATATCTTAAATCGGTATAGTCTTCCATCTGAAGCTCGGTTATTTTACTCTTATCAAAATTATCTCTGAGAGTAATCTTGCCGTCTTCCTCAAAGTAGCGTTTATTACCGCCCTCATCTGTACCGTCTATTGCTGCATTTGTGCCAAGATTCTGCGTTAATACAGGACAATCCGGAAGATTACCGGAATTGCCGCCTGCTCTGTTCGTTATAAGAGCAGAATCCTTGCGAACATCACTAATTGTTGCATCATTCGGTCTGTTCGGCGGCGCATACCAATTTCTGTAGCTCTCAACAAATCTGCTGCCTACATAATACGGATTTTCAGCCTGATTGTTCTGAACCTCGGAATCAATCAGGAAGCGGAAGTTTTCAAGCTGGCTTGAAACAAAAGTATGATTTCTCTGGAATACATCAAGAAGATCGTTATTAAGCTTACCGTCCTTTGTCATACCGCTTGGCGCAGCAAGGGTATAAATTTTAAACTGGAATACTCTTGCATCCTCTGAAGAAATCTTAAGCTTATCCTCATTTGCAGTTGTTAAATCATCTGATTTCTGCTTAAAGGTTATCTTATATCTTCCCTCTGTGCTTCCATCTTCGCAATCAAGAAGAATATATTCAACCTTGGTCTCATAAAGCTCTTTTTCCTGATCAAACTTCTCATAAGCCGTTGAGGTATTTCCGCTGTAGCTGTAATTATAAAGTGACCAATCAAGCTGCATTTTGGCATTTTCATCATTATCTTCCGTAAACAGTCTGCCGTTAATATCCTTCGGAACAATACCTGCAGGAAGAATATTTGTTACAACCGGATAATATAAGGTACCCTTATTACCACCGTCTGTTGAATACGTATGTCTTATTTTATTGTATTCCTGAGATTCGGTATAGTATCCACTGTTGTTACCTGTTGAAACCCAGCCGTAATAATGCTGGTCAACAGCCATTGTGTTGAGCCAGTATTTATTTTCAACATGGATATTGAGTGTTGATGTATCACCCTGTGAATCAAGATAATAACCATGCGGATTGGTGCCGATAATATTATCTTCACCAACTGTTGTCCACGTTCTGATAAGCGGCTTTCTCATATGCGCACGCGTACCTGTGCTTGCATAGGTATTACGTACACCGCTTTCAAAGTTTTCTTTTCCGCTGTCATCAAGAACACCCTGCGCGGATACCTCACGGTTTGAAATATTCATACCGTTAATATAAGGCATATTCGGAGAAGCACTTACATAATACATATTTCCGTTAGGTCCTACATCACTGCCTCTTCCGCCATGATGATAATAATGGTAGTAGCTATTCCACAGATAATCCATTCCTCCATACTGTGTACTTACCTGGGAAGCTAACGCAAGCTTTGTTAAATCATTATGACCCCAAAGCGAGGTAGTATCATAAATCTGATAATAAAGGCTATCCTGATGTGTGGTATCAAGAGGTCTAACCATAACCTCATCATACCAATATTCACTTTCAGGCGTTTCATATACATGTGAAGGAATATCAACATACATCATATAACCGTATGACGTACCGCGGTTAAACCATTTATTAAGCGACTGCTTAACCGTTATTCTGAATACCCATGATGTTTCATCATCGGCAGAATAATACGGATTCTCATCAACATAGCTATGACCTGTCTTGTTCATTGTTTCGGAGCTCAACACGGGATCCTGCATAATATTCGGCGTTTTATATCCATTTGCATTGCCCGGTTTCTGAAGCACCTGAACCTGAATTAAATCAGGATCAATTTCCGTATAGATAGGATTATTTGATGTACCGCCGCTCATAATCTGAGCTTTGATATTTGCAGTATCAACAGAGCCATCTTCATTAAATTGAGGCTCTATTCCCTTCGGCATTACATAGATAAATTCAAGGCCGGAAGTTAGGCTCCAGTCACCATAGTTATATGCACTTACACGAGAGGTAAAATACTGATCGTATTCCATTGTCGGAACACTATCATCATTGAAAAGACGTGTGTTTTCATTCTGACCTGTTCGATAACCCCAAACTGAGTGACTGCCGCTTGCATAGGTATTATGAATAATATTGAATCTTGGATCAAGCTTATAGCCATTATAGTTTGTTGGCAGGTATTCTATTGATTCGGATTTATCTTCAGCACTGATAATCTGAGAGCCTGCAGCAAGCCAAGCTGTCTGCAAATGCATTCTTGATTCAGCCCAGATTACAGCATCCTCATGTTCCTCCTGCCAATTCGTACTTCTGTTTCTGTAAACAAGCATTCTGTTGAACCAATCACGGTCTCTTTTGCTTGTTGGATTAACATATTTTTCACTAACAGGAAGTTCAGTCAACTTATTCTGCGTTAAGGTTGGAACATAAGTTGTTATCTGCTGGTTCTTATCAATATTAACATCAAAATCTTTAAGATATCCGTTTGAACCACCATAATTCTCATGTGGATATCCTCTTCCGGATATATATGCACCATCATTGATTTCATCACCTGCAGAACCCGGCATATAGACATTTGAATCCTTAAGATATTCATATTTATCTATATTCTTATTTCTAAGACCGCTTACACCCAGATCATGATAAAGATAATTCATATCCATCATACTGTTGGCATTCATAAATTGAGTTAATGAGCCACAGTAGTCAGTTGTTAATGTAGGGGTACCATATAAATTCTTTCCTGTCATTACACCAATATACGGATAAGCTCTTGTATACCATTCATAAACCGTGCCCCATCCATCTGTATGGGCACCTGACGGAACTGAATAGTATTCGCCGTATTTCGGATAATAATCAACAAAGGTTTTGGCATTATCGCCTGTTCCGCGCTGCGTATAAGACAGCGGAAGATTTTCCATTCTTACAGTTGCAGAATAATAAACCTCAATATGCTCACCGATTTCAAGACGTGAACCATCCTTAAACTTAATCTGATAAAGATTAAATGTAATAGGAGTAGAAACCGTATTTCCATTTTCGCCAAGAGAAATATCGGCAAAAGCTCTGTGTGTATTAAAGTTTGTTCCGTCTGTATCACTCTTGGTTGTAACAGTATCGCCGAGATAATCAGGAACATCTTCAAACTGCGTTTTCGTTACTGTAAACTCAGGGATATCTGTTTTAACCGTGCCGTCCCTGTTATACCACACAACCTTGATATTATCGGTATTTCCTGTCTGAACAGCACTTTCAAGTCCGCTTGCGGAAATATATTCGGGGATTTTATCAAAGAATACAGGATTAAGAAGTACACCCTGCGGAGCATCGGGTCCTTTCTGCAGATTCTGAACAGTATCCTTAAACCAAACCGTATCTCCGGGACGATATCCCTTAACCTGGGCAGCGTTGGCATTATAAACCGCTTCCGCCTCTGCCTCATTTTTGAATATCTGCGTATGAAGATTTAAGATAGGACGCTCTCTTACAATGCTCTTTGTAATAACACCGGTGCCATAAAGTGAAACCGGCTCGGTAAACTGCATTGCAGAGGAATCAGTTGAACCGACAAGCGTATTTTCAACAGATTCATCGTGTTTATGCTTAAGCTCAACGTGACCGTCAATTCTAAATGTAAAATAATCATCGGCAGCCGTTGTTTTCTTCTGCGCATCTGTTCTGATATCACGATATCTGCCTACACCGATTAATTCAAACGGATTTGCAGGTGTTGCAAATACAATCGGATTTGCAGCAGTACCTGCAGGAACATCAAAGTAAGTCCATCTGATTCTGACAGCGTCTTTAAGAAGTCGGCAGCCGTCAGCAATCTGCTCTTCGGTTAAGCTATCTGCAGCAATAACCTTATCCTCTGATATCCAGATTTGCGTATCGGGAGCATCGGTTTCGTAAATACCCACATCTGTTCCGATAACATCACCGGCAGAATCTACGAAATAGCAGTATTCAACCTTTGCATTCTCACCCTTATGCTGAGTAACACTGTCAGGATAAGGGAATACCTGCTTTTCAGTTAAATCAAAGCCTTTAAACAGCTTGCCGTTTGCTGTCTGCAGGAAGGAAACAGTATAAACTGCTCTTTCAAGACTATGCAGCGTATCATTTTCCGCATTGGCAGCAGTAGCATTATTTGAGCCAGTACCGCCCGTCATTGTAAACTTCATCGGCATTCCGTCATAATGGAATTCCGGATCTGTATAATTCACATCAAGCTTGAGATTACGGCTGTCATAAAATGTTGTACTTGTTCTGATATCTGACATATAGGTCAGCTCATTATTAAGTTCGCCGTAATAAGAACTTGTATTATATCTATGGTATTCTGCACCTTCGGTACTATCGGTATAATGATGTGTACTGTAATAATAAGCGCCCGGAGCATTATTGATATTTCTGATTCTGTACTGAGAATACGTATGCTGAGGATGCGCAGCAGCATAAATTCCGGGATTGATTGTTTTACCCTCAAATGAGCTAAGCTCATCCGTAAGCTGTGTTATAACAGAAACAACAATCTTTTTGCCCTTTGCAACCTGATTTAAACTTTCTTCCTTGCTTAAATCACCTGCTGAAATATCAAGACGTCTGTAACAGGTTTCTTCATTTCCGTCAGCACCGGCAACAAGACTGTAATAAGCATCCCTATCAATCGGGCTTGCTGCAATTGCAGTATTGGAGCCTGTTGACGATGTACTGAGCTTACCTGTGATATCATCATCCGGAATATCGGATGTATTTTCAATGATATACCAGCCGACAACACGCTGTCCTGTCGGAGCAACAAAGCGGATATCAGGACGATATACAGGAATCATACTATCAGCCGAAGCCGCAACCGTCAGCTGATATTCAATGTAATCATCAGGGAGGAGATGGCTCTTATCTACATTAAGATATGTATTTGTTCCATCGGAGTTATCAATATCATATGCAAAGGTTTTTGAGCCGTCATCCATAGTGGTAGTACGCTGGGCATTCACATTCAGATTAGCTACAAGATTTCGGATATTATAATAATCACGTCTGTCGCCATAACCATTGGAATCTATCTGATTGGAACCATTTAAATTTCTGTATGCTTCTGCATTCTTTTCCGAAGAGGTAAACACAGTATCAGCATAGTTGTAATAATCCGTAGAGCTTGTATACTCGTGGTTTCCGTCAGGACCATGCCAAACAGTTGGCCTTGATTTCTTTGTCCATGCGTTTGCATTGATATCCTCAACTGTTCTGTCTGCATAAACACCATCATATGAAAATGTCGGCAAAGCAGAATTTTCTATTCCGCCTCTGTTTGCAGTTTGCTTCTGCCTTGCAGAGTTAAGGAATTCTCCGCCTTTAAGAACACCGGCACCATTGCTCTTTTTAGAATCAACTGCGGAAAGCTTAATAACAAAGGAATGAATCCATTCACTTACATAAACATCGCCGGTTTCATAGTTGTTTGGATTAAACTTAGCAAAATCATCTATATGGTCTTTTATGAACGGATTAAAATCAAACACGTATTGCTGATTTTCTTCATCATATGACAAATAGCCGCAGTCCTTAAGCTGCTGAAGATTGAATGTAGCGGTATGAGAACTGCCGCTTCCATACTTAATTGTTAATTTCTCAACATTAAACCAATCACCGTCAATAAACGCCTCGGGAATATAGATATGCTTTAAACGATAAATACCATTCATTGTATTGGTTACCGTTGCAGTATCTATGTAAGAGGATCTTCCCATCTGCTGGTCCGTATCCATTCTATTCCAGATTTTTACATCGAAGCTCCCTATATTCGGTTCAACATTCTGACGATTGTCGTTTTCTTCATGATAATCATAAATTGTACGACCTTTGGTATTTGTTGAAATAAGCTTCCAAGCTGCCTGGAACGGAATTCGATAACCCATCAAAAGACCGGTATCATTCATAGTATAATATTGATTTGTGGCATATTCCGATTTTGCAGCATTCCACTCATAATGATATGAGGTTGAGGTCATCTTGTTATAATCCTCTGCCGGAGGATTTGTTTCTCTTACACGATATACCTCACCGCCGATATAAATATCCGGGGTTGCATTGTTGTTATGTTCTGACGGTTTCATCAGATCGAAGCCCTCAAGTTCCCTTGTATAATCTCCGTTGCCCGCTAAATTCTTTAAATGAATGGAATATCCGTCAAGATACTCGTCTTTACCAAGAATTATGGAGTTTGATGCCTCTGTTTTATCCTCATCATCGTGATAATATACATTGATTTCATAGAAACCTTCATGAGTAACGCCTTCATCATTACCAACAATTGTAGGATCCTTGACATCAGAACCGTCATTTACATAAAGCTTCAAATCATCTTTTTGAAGAACGATTTTATTATCGTCAATAGTCTTTGAGGAGGTTGTTCCGTCTTCATTAAGAACAATTCCCTTCTTTGTCAGCTCAATATAATCAATAAACGGATAAAGCTGAGGAGATACATAAATCTTCTGAGTCAGATAGCCGTAATAATCCGTTTCTGCATCGGGTCTGATAACCGGAAGCTTATCCTCCAGAACAAGTCTGTCGGTAAAGGCATGCTTGCCGTTCCAATCAAACCTATCCTGTTCAATCCAGCGATATCCCGTTGCTGTATTCTTTACACCGCCGTTTGCATAATCATTAGCACTTCCGAAAGTATTCTGGAAGAAGGATACTGCAAATTCATTATAGGTACCAAAAGTACAATCAAGATCCTGGGTTGTAGCAGGAGTTTTATGAACACCCTTTAAAATCTGATTCTGTTCATTATAAACATAAACCTTTGCAGTTGAGAACAGATCAGCCGAATCATAATTCTCTACTCTTGAATTCCAATGATACGGTACATACCAGAAACACTGATACTGATTTGTGAAAGACCAGTTTGATTTCTGATCCTTAACACCGGAGGTTGTTCGGTCTTTAGCTTGAGAATACGGTCTTTCGGTAATATGACCGATTTCCATATCTGTTTTCACAGTTGCAGTGGCAGAACCTGATTTATAAAATCTTCCTGTTACTTCAAACATGTATCTTGAATTCTCATTGAAATAATCAAACCATGCTCCGTAATCAGGATCTGCGGCATTACCGTCTTCTGCCTCAGTTCTATTAATATTTAAACTGATAACAATAGAAGTTACCGGGTTTTCAGCAGCATATTCACTTGGAGTTTTATAAATACCCAATTCTTCGCTTTCGGCTGATTGAAGCAAATCAATTCTAAAAAACTTATCAAGCTCACTTCCATCTGTATCAAGAGCAGTTTCAACAGAATTGTTTTCCCAGTCACTTTTATCAATAATGGTTTCAGTACCATCTTTGCGGGTTATTTTAATGCTTTCAAGATAATCCTTTACCTTGGGATGAACTTTAAGATATGAAGCATCAAAACTTGCATCAGGCAAAGTGATATTCAAATCAACATCCGCTGCAGTGTTAAAAGATTCCTTGTGAACATATTCCTTACCCTGATGTTCCTGAGAATACATTTTATAAGTAAGAGAATTAGGAAGCGTTCCTCCTACCAAAGGCACATTTTTTGAATCTGTACCAGGCTTATCAACATACTGTCTGAAATCCACAAGGAAGGAACCCATTGCCTTGTATCCAATATCAAGTTCGGAATTATCAAGCCAATGATAATTATCATTCTTTTCATATCTTTCTAATCGGATATGCTCATCTGAGGTTGAAACCGCATCAAAACGATTGCCGGTTTTTGCAGCAGTTTCACTCTCAGTATCCTTATAAGCAGCAACAATTGTTGAATCAAAATACATTTTGCTGATATAAGCTGTTGCACCATCTGTTGACACAGTTTTTGTATCATTCTCTGTGCGGATACAGTCAAAATAATCTATTGCAGTAACAGCTAATCTATCTGAGCTGTTAAAGTAACTGTCAGAAAATCCTGCAAATGTAAAATAGTTATCATCGTTACAATCAACATTTGCCTTGAAATCCTTACCTGTTACAACAACCTTGCCAAGATTTTCAATTCCCCAATCTGCAAAGATTGTTTTTTCATCAATAGAAATATTGCCATCTGCATCAACAACATTGTAAACGGTTCCGTCTTCAGCGGTAAAAGTTCCGTTTTCCTTATCAAAATCAAATTTGTAAGCTTTATCAGGATTAGAGGTATCATAGAACGTAAAATATTCAAGAACTCTATAATTATCTATGAGATTTTTGCTCATAAACATTCCGGTTGTATGGAAACCTGTATAATCACTGCCCTCAGCAGACAACGGAAGATCAAGCGTGATTTCAAAATCATCAAGTCTTGAAACATACGGGTTGCCTACCTTAACACTGTAATAAAAATTACGGTCATACGGTACACCTAATGTATATTCATTTTTATCTGAATTCACTGTTGAATTCAGAGCAGTTCCTGTTAAATCGTAATAATCAATAAATGCGTGAATTTCAGCATATGGCTTTAAAACTCTTAAACGGTTTGTAAGAGTGATAATACGATTTGCCATTGATTCGTTTTCCGGAGTAAAGGTTAACGCAGCATCCAAATCGCCATACCAATCCGAATAACCATCAAGTCTGATATTCATTTTATCAGGCTCATCTTTTTCGGAGCCATAGAACTCTGAACAGGAAAGAACGATATTCTTTACATAACCGATATCTTTAAGTACATCTTCTCCGATAACAACCGAACCATCTGTAACCGTAAGAGAACTGATTGGAATGGTTGCATCCGGCTCATCAGTTGCGGGATTTTTATTCCACCCATAAATTTTAATTGAATCAACATCGGCAACCTTACTGAAATCGGAAATCGTTATTTTCTGGGTTAAAAAGCCTTTAACTGTAGGATTTTCACCGTTAGGAGTTTTATTCCCAACGCTGCTTGATAAATCAATTGAAATATCAACAGCACCTGCAGGAGAAATGGCATTATTGCAGATAGACCATTCATAACCGACATCCTTCTGCTTATTCGGAATTTCAATATGATTAACGGTAGTCTGCTTTGACTGACCGCTTGCAGTATTCACACCTGATTTCTTAGTATCTGTATCATCAAAGCTAAAGCCCGTAATAATCGGATTGATTGTATTTACAATCATAGTTGCAGGGTCTTTTACAGCCTTATCAAGAGCAGGATCATTATAATCCGTTGTAAATGTACCCGTTACAACAAGAGGATCGGCAGCAGGTTTTACAATATTTGTATAACCTGCAAACTGAACATATATGTCATCGGAAAGCGCTATATTAGCACCGAATGATTTAAAGTTTACATAGCCCTCATAGCATTCGCCGACAGACTTCCATGCTGAAGACTCAATATAATAATTTCCATCTTCATCAACCGAGAAATTACTGAACGGAATTTCTACGGCCTTTGTAGCAGCATTTTTACCTCTAAAGCAATAGATAGTAACCGAATCAACCTCAGCAATATCCATTAATGCCTTTGAAAGGATAATTTTATTTGTAACGAAACCAAGCGGCTTACTCTGATTAATATCAAGCATTGCACCTGATTTCAGAATACCCGGAATAACCTTGGAACGGCTGCTGTTGCCAAGCTTATAACGGAAGCCCGTTCCCGCAACATTAATGGGAATATACATTGTATCCGCAGCTGTAAGCTTATCATCTACAACACGGGTTACATCCGTTACCAGCTTAGGATCTGCAGGCGTTGCAAAGATTGTTGCCGTGCTTGCAGAGGTAGAATTCTGCTGTTTAAAATAATCTGCTTCCTCAACAACCGCAGATTTATTAATCCACTGCCATGTTTCATAATTTGTTACAAGCTTATTCTCATATTTAATACCTTTATCAACAATACCCTGAACTCCGATTTTTCCGTCAAAGGCTTCATTCGGAGCAATTCTGTGCTTAAAATTAACACGGAATTTATTCGTATATTTAACAGTTTTATTAAGAAGAGCCTGAGATTTAATATAATCATCAATCAAAGTACCTACTTCAAGAGTAAACACTTTTGCTTCATCAGAAGATTTATCAGCATTATAGACCATTGAGCCGAGCGGAACGAAAGAGGTAACAGCGTTTCCTTCTTCATCAACTTCATCTGTGCTGAATTCAAATTCAACCGTTCCCTCCTCTTTAAACCAATCTTCAAGCTGAGGATCGTAATCTTCATCCTCATCGCTGTAATTCATATACGCATTAATTCGTTTAAGATTAAAATCCTTTGGTGCAGTATCAACTGCATTTGCCTCAAAGGCAGGAACGTTACTTGTATTTTTAAAATATCCGAGGTAGTATTCAACTTCATCACCGATTGATGCAGTTTTTTCTGATTTTTCAGCATCCTCATCAAGAACAAATTTCTTATGAGTAAAGCCCGTTTTGGTTTCATCAAAGCCGTGAGTTGCAAGACCGCTTTGCTTAGTCCATGTATAGTCCGAACCGAAAACAATTGTATCATAAACATGAGCGTTAATCATTGCCTTCTGTGAGTCCGGAATATCCGTTGACATCGGAAGCGCAATATAAAACTCTTTTTCAGAAACAGATTCGCCTGTTGCATCATTATCAACATATTCCTGCGCATAAATACTTTCATACACACTGAAATAAACACTGGAACTTGCTGTATATGTATACGGAAGAGGAACAAGCGGATTGCCATTCTGATCTGCAGCATTAGCAAATGTAATCAGATTCCATTCATCACGAACTTCCTGAGGAATTCCCGTTACATCATATATGAGAGCACCGCCCTGTCCGGGAACACCGACATAAAGTTCTTCTCGGTCTTCAAGCTCAAAGCTCGTTTGCTCTATGGGGTTTCCGTTGTTATACAGGAAGTGCATCGCTTCCTTCATATGAAGACCATAGCCGTCATTACCCTCGGTAGGAACTTCAACATTCGCACTGAAAGCCTTAATATGGCTGGCAGGGTCTTCCGAAGTGTTTCTTACTGTAATTTTATAAACAAGGTAATTGAATTTATCCCACAACGCATTTCTTGGATTAACAGCCTGAATATCTGCTTCCCAACGAAGGTTTGAACAGATAAATTCATAGATACCGTTTTTGCTTGCCATTTCAGGCGTTGCAGACCATCCGTCTGAGGTTGCACCCTGATATGCGTAGGTTTCATAACCGCCGCCGAGATAAATAAGAGCACTTGTATTTTCAGGAACAGCACCCTTGAAATAAATAAGCAGCGTTAACGCAATCTGCTGACCCTGTCTTACAGTTCTTGCACTCTGGAAATGAACCGTACCTCTGTACTCGGTAGTTTTGTCAACTTCCCAATCCTCATTATCGCCCGCAACCTTAACGGCAAGGCACATCGGATCATCCCTCTGATCTGCAGGGATATCGGCAAAATCATAGGTTGTAGCAAGATTTCCGGTAGAATCCTTGTAGAAATAAGGAAGCTTCAAATCAAAGTAAGCATTTCTTCCTTCACCTACACCCGAACGGAAATCGCCTATCATATTAATTCTTGCACCGTTCGTTTCGCCGTGTCCAATCATTACCTGACGAGGCGGCTGCTGACCCGGAAGGGGTTCCGACACATTACCGCCGCTGAGATATGTTATGGACAAATCCATAGACGGACCGGCTTCTGCCGAATAAACATCAAACAGTCCGAAGGACAGACCAAGCGGCTGGATAAAGCTTGTTGCAAACATAAGCAATGCCAACAGCATACCCATTATTCGCTTCGATTTTCGTTTCATAAAAACTACCTCTTTTCTGAATAAAGCAACTCAAACTAAATTGTAACAATAAATACAAAAAGGCATAATACACCCATATTTATTATTAATTAAAGTAATTATATACCTATTATAGAAAGATGTCAACACCAATTTGTAATATTTTGTAACAATTTTGTATGAATTAAAATTTTTTAAGGTTTTATGCGCAATTTTATCACATTTTTTCCATAAATTACCAATTCGTTTTTTTATAAATTATGCGTTTTAGGTCAACAAT
>JAIDJS010000111.1 GCA_029052085.1 Eubacterium sp. | reverse complement strand
CTGTGTCGTGGGCTCGGAGCTGTGTATAAGCGACAGCATCATAATCAGATGCAGCAATTTTATCAGCATGAGCCGCTGCATTATATTCTAAATACTCAAGAACATTTTTCATAAATTAGCCTCTTAAAATTCATTGACTGTACTATAAATTGTATCAACTGTACTACAATACTTAATACAGATACCGTAGATATAATACAACACAGGTCTAAAAATGTCAACAAAGAAAAAATAAAGATATTATTAAGAAAAGTTAAGATAAATTTAATACTTAAACAAGTTCCTTTATGTTACATAATGTAACAAATTATATTGTAACAGTTTGTTACAATATAGTCAAGGGGTGAACGCTTTTTGAAGGGATTAAAAATCATTCGTAAAGAAAAGAATCTAAACCAGCAAAAAGTTGCTATTGACCTTAATATAAGCCGAGAAGCCTTATCGCATTATGAGAACGGCAAAAGAGAGCCATCTCTTGATATGCTGATAAAAATGTCTGACTATTTTAATGTTTCAATAGACTTTTTGATCAAAGGTGAAGAATTCAAAAAACGATAAACCAAATTATCCATAACATCTACAAAACTATAGTATAATTTTTATCTTACATTTAAGTGACTGTTATCTTACGATTTTGTAAGATGAAAAAAGCAAAGGAGCCGATATTCGGCTCCTTTGCTTTTTATTCTGCGATTTCAGCAATAATATCAGCACATACTTCGTAACCAAAAGTACTGCTGTTAAGGCAAAGATCATAGTTTTTAGCCTTGCCCCACTGCCTGTCAGTATAGTAATTATAGTTAATGCTTCGCTTTTTATCTGTTATTTTCATAAGCTTTGCAGCCTCTTTTTCGGAAACATGATTTGAAGCCATAACCTTTTTTATCTTTTCTTTGTTTTCCCCGTAAATAAAAATATGAAGAGAATTTTCATTATCCGCAAATATATCATCGGCACATCTTCCGACAATAACACAAGGCCCTTTTTCGGCAATTTCAAGGATGATTTTTCTTTGAACGGAAAATATGTAATCATTCATTGAAGAACCTGATCTGTCTCTGCCTACAACAGAATACGCAAATATACTTTTTGACGGAGAATATTCGCCGTTTTTCTCAATATAATCCTCGGTAAAGCCTGTTGCTTCGGCAACCTTGGCAATAATTTCTTTATCATAATAAGCAATTCCGAGCTTTTCAGCAACCATTTTACCTATCATTCTTCCGCCGCTGCCATACTCACGGCTTATTGTTATAATGCTTTTCTTCATATTTACCCCTCCAAAAGCAATATTTTACTTACAGCAAATATATTATAGCATAAAAGAGTTGATAAATAAAGAGAAAGCACAGGCTACCCCCGGGCTTTCTCTTTTAATTACATTAAATCGGTTACCATATCGGCAAACTCAGTTGGATTTTCAATCTGAAGACCGCTGATAAGGCGAGCCTGATTATAAAGAATGTTTGTATATGCTTTTAATTTATCCTTATCCTGTGCAAAAAGCTCATAAAGCTTTTCGGCAACCTTATGCTCTGCATTTATTTCAAGCACAAGCTGTGCCTTCATTCCCTGATTTCCACCCGGCATCTGGCTTAACACCTTTGCCATTTCAAGAGATACAAAGCCCTCGGCAGAAAGGCAAACTGCGTGATTTCCGATTGAATCGGTAAATTTAACAGCAGATACCTCATCATTAAGATAGCCCTTCATTTCTTCAAGCATATCCTTTGATGCTTCATTCTTTTCATCCAAAGCCTTTTTCTCTTCCTCAGAGCTTAAATTCAAATCATCCTTACAGATATTGGCAAACTTTTTGCCGGCATATTCCATAAGCATCTGAATTGCAAATTCATCAACATCATCCGTAAAGTAAAGCACATCATAGCCTTTTGCCTTCACAGCCTCTGTTTGCGGAAGAAGAGCAATTTTTTCAGCGCTTTCACCGCAGGCATAATAGATTACATCCTGATTTTCAGCCATAGCTTCAACATATTCTTTAAGCGTTACGTATTTATTTTCCTTAGATGATTTGAAGAGGATGAAATCCTTAAGCGCATCCTTTTCCATACCATAGTTTGCATAAATGCCCCATTTAAGCTGAACACCGAAGGTTTCAAAGAATGTTTCATACTTATCTCTATCGTTATTCAGCATTTTTTTGAGTTCATTTTTAATTTTCTTATCAATAGCCTTTGCTATGATCTTAAGCTGATAATCCTGCTGAAGAATCTCACGGCTGATATTAAGACTTAAATCTGCCGAATCAACAATACCCTTTACAAAGCTGAAATAATCAGGAACCAAATCCGAGCATTTATCCATTATAAGAACGCCGTTTGTATAAAGCTGAAGCCCCTTTTCATATTCCTTTGAATAGAAATCATACGGAGGCTTTGAAGGAATATAAATCAGCGCATCAAAGGTTGCCTGTCCCTCTGTTTTTGAATGGATGACAGAAAGAGGATTTTCATAATCCATAAATTTGTTTTTATAGAATTCGTTGTATTCATCCTCTTTGATTTCGCTTTTATTCTTTCTCCACAAAGGTATCATCGAGTTAAGCGTATCAACCGTAACCTCTTCCTTATACTCGCCCTCTTTTTCCTCATCCGGAACGGAATGGGTCATAGCCATTTTAATCGGATAGCGGATATAATCGCTGTATTTCCTGATAAGCTCTGAAAGTCTGTACTGCTCAAGGAACTGAGAATAATCATCATTATCCGTATCCTCTTTGATGTAAAGCGTAATAACAGTACCTGCTTCGTCCTTTTCGCATTCTTCAATTGTATATCCGTCCGCACCCTCGGAAATCCATTTATAAGCCGTATCTGCACCGAAAGCCTTGGAAACAACCTCTACCTTTGAAGCAACCATAAAAGAGGAATAGAAACCGACACCGAACTGACCGATAACCTCAATATCATTTTTCTTTGCTTCTTCATTATCCTTTTTGAAATTGAGAGAGCCTGATTTTGCGATTGTGCCAAGATTTGCTTCAAGCTCATCCGATGTCATACCGATACCGTTATCTGAAATTGTAATTGTGCGGGCATCCTTATCAGCATCAACCGTTATTTCAAAATCGCCCTTTGACATACCGACACTGTCATCCGTCAAAGATTTAAAATAAAGCTTATCAATCGCATCCGAAGCGTTTGAGATAAGCTCACGAATAAATATCTCCTTATTGGTATAAATAGAATGAATCATCATATCAAGGAGCTTTTTAGATTCTGCCTTAAATTGTTTCTTTCTCATAAAAATCACCTGTTTTTTAAAATTAGCACTCCACGTCGTTGAGTGCTAATTTATATTATAGCCTTAATTTTCCATTTGTCAACAGTGTTAAAAAAATTTTAATATTTTGCATAAAAACCGGTCACTCATCAATGATGTATTATTTACAAATTGAAAATGAGTCCGGTTTCACTCCGAACTCATTTCCTTCACTTAACATCTATTTAAAATTTTTCGAAAATTATTATCTGTCCACTGTCGATTCTTTCTATTAACAACAGATTTTCATCATTTCAAAATACCATAGCAAAAATCAGCAGCATTTCTTACAAGGAGAATATGTATTTTTTGCTTTAGACATAGTTGTTTTCATAGCATTTTTACCCGCACAAGCCTGACTATAATGATACTTTTTTCCTGTTGGTGTTATATATACAGTATTTGAAGCGGCAGCATTCTTTGCGTTGACAACATTACTATAATTTGATGTAGCATTTTTGTTTTTGCTTGTTACCGCTCTCATCTTGTAGCTGTAGGTTTTGCCTTTTGACGCTACTGCTGTTGTAAAGCTTGTTGATGTTGTTGTTTTCATCAGCTTGTAGCTGCCGTTTGCCTGCTTGATATAAAGCTCATACTTTTCTGCTCCTGTTACCTTACCCCACAAAAGCTTAAAGGAGCCGTTTTTGTTTACCGTCACCTTTAATGACGGTGTCTGTAGCTTCTTTGTATTTTTTGCATTGACTACTGAGCTATACGCAGATGTAATAGATTTATTCTTACTGCTTACGGCTCTCATTTTATACGAAAACTGCTTGCCGTATGTTGCAAATGCTGTTGTAAAGGATGTACCTGTTGTTGTCTTCATCAGCTTGTAAGAACCGTCTGCCTGCTTGATATAAAGCTCATACTTATCTGCACTGGTTACCTTATTCCACGAAAGCTTGAATGTACCGTTAGCATTTACTGTTACTTTCATTGTTGGAGTTTGGAGTTTCTTTGTATTTTTGGCATTGACAACTTTACTGTAAGCTGATTTCGTATTGCCTTTTACCGCTCTCATTTTATAGGAAAATTGCTTGCCATATGTTGCAAACGCTGTTGTAAATGAGGTTGCAGTTGTGGTTTTCATCAGCTTGTAGCTGCTGTCTGCCTGCTTGATGTACAATTCATATTTTTCTGCGCCTGAAATCTTATTCCAAGACAGCTTAAATGTGCCATTTGCATTTACTGTTGCTTTCAGTGTTGGAGTAGATAACTGTGTTAAAGCAACAAATTTTCTGCCGTATTCCTTTGCATATTTTTCGGCAGTTGAGCCTTTATAGCCATGAATTGCTGCACCTTTTGCGATTGTAAGTTCACAGTTATTATCCCCCGGATTACAAAGCTCACAAATTTTGCAGTTTTTATTCAGGAAAGTTATATTTTTAAGTTTTTCGCAGTCCTGAAAGGATTGATGATGTATGCTTTTAACACTTTCGGGAAGTGTAATATCGGTTAAATCGGAACAACCGAAAAATGTATATCTGCCGATTTTTGTTACACCGTTTGGTACCTTAGTCGTTTTGCAGCCTGCAATCATGGTGCCTGTTGCTTTTTCAATAATTGCATTGCAGTTATTCCTGCTGTCATAATACTTATTATCGGAAGCGACCTTTATAGCAGCTATATTCGGGCAATTGATAATAACCATATCATCTATCTCTGATACACTTGCAGGAATAGAAATGCTTTTTACAATCGTATTATTATTAAATGAGAAGTTGGAGATTCTGGTTACCTTTTTTCCCGAAATTGTGTTCGGAATTACAACATCCGCTCCTTTGCCGGAATAACCGACAATTTTCACTGTGTTTTCACCGTTTTCAACATAATTTTCGGCATATCTGATACCGTCATCTGTTACCAAAACATCAGCGGCAAATGCAGAAACACCCATTCCCGATGTTAAGCTGACAAGCATAACAACGGCCAAAAGCAAGCTTGCAATTTTTTTCATAATTTTTACTCCTTGAAAAACTAATTTACAAAACTGATTATATCGTACAGCATGATGCGTGTCACTTCATTCTTCGTTTAAATAATTCATAATACTTTCTCTCGTATTATTCAGCTGATCATCAACAACGAGCATCAGAAT
>JAIDJS010000110.1 GCA_029052085.1 Eubacterium sp. | reverse complement strand
GTATAAGGCAAGAGTGTTTACATTTTTGATAAAAACAGTTAAATAATAATTTATACAATTTAATTTAAATTAATTTCGTTTTAAATTCGTATTTATAAAATTGTATTATTATCAGCTTACCAAATTTGGAAACGAAAGGAAAATATTTATGAAATCAAAAATCAAATCCATTTTGCTGATTATTTTAATGCTTGTTTCAATCTCGGGAATCGCATTGACAGTGAACAATGCAAGGATAAGCCAACAGAATAACAGTATTATATTCAGCAATCAGCAGATACCCTCTGAAAAGCAGGGCGGCAAAGAAGCTTTCGGAGAGAATACCGCAGAAAATCAGCCTCCGTCCGTACCTAATGATCGTTTTAGTTCCAACGAAGAAAAAATGCCTGAAATGCCAAATGATAACAGAAATGGCTTCAAGGCTGAAAGCAGCAGGCTCAGCACAGTTCAGATTGCAATCATCGGTGTCTGCAGTCTTGTTTTCTCAATATGCTTTGTTTATCTTTTAATGAGCATAAAAAATAAGGATGTTTTTGTAAATACAGATAAGGTAATTATATTTATTTTAAGTGTTGCTCTTTTAACAAGCTATTTAACCGCAGGCGTTTCCGTTTCCGTTAACCGTTTTGTTCTTAAAAGCAATGTGAAAATGGAAGAAATACAGACAGAAAAGGACAAGGTTGAGCTTGATGAAAGCAATACCGTCAATTCCGAAAAGATTGATTTAAGTAATCAGAAAACAGATGTTACCATAACTGAGGGCGGCACTTATGAGCTTAGCGGTGAATTTTCAAATTCAGTTATTGTTGATGCTGAGAATGAAGATATTGAACTTATGTTGAACAATGTTAAAATAACGAATGAGAAAACGGCAGCCATTATTGGTCTTTCAGCAAAATCAATAACCATTCATATAAAGGATGATACGGAAAATGTGTTAAGTGACGGAGGCAATTCCGAATATGACGGCTGCATTTTCAGCAATGCGGAATTGATTTTTAACGGAAACGGAAAGCTTGTTGTAAATGGCAATCAGAACGAAGGAGAGGGAATTGCAACAGAGGCTGAAAACATAACCATAAACAGCGGTAAATTTGTTATAACCTCCAATGATGATGGTATCAATGCAGGCGGAGATGGAGCCACTATTACAATTAACGGCGGCAATATTTATGTTGATGCCTCGGGTGATGGTATTGATTCTAATAAAAATGCAGTTATAAACGGCGGAACTCTTTTTGTGCTTGGAAGCGATGTTGGCGGAGATGCAGGGATTGATACCGATGCAGGTTATGTTATAAATGGCGGAACGGTAGTTGCTCTCGGCAGTGATATGATTGAAACGCCGGAAAATACAGGTAAGCAGAACACAATTGCTTTTTCATTAAATGATAAAATCAACAAGGATACGATGGTGTCTCTTATGAAGGGTGATGAGGCAGTTATCAGCTTTGTTGCACCGAAAAGCTTTAAAACTGTAATTATAAGCAGTGCTTCTTTGACCAATGGTGATTATAAGCTGTTTACTGATAACAGTTCCGAGAATCAAAATTATGGTATCCTCACAGACGGAAGCGTTACAAATGCAAATGCTGTTTCTGTTAATAATCAGGATACTTTCCGTGTTAACAGTATAGTGAACAGCTTCGGGAATAAAGGCGGTAATTTTTAAAACGGTTCTATCAGATATTTATGGTATGGGAAATCCCCTGTTCAATTGAACAGGGGATTTTTCTTATGTTTTTTATTCAATTGGTGTTAAATTTTTAAGGCTTATATCCATAATAGGAGCAGAATGTGTTAATGCTCCGCAGGAAACGAAATCAACGCCGATTTCAGCAATTTCCTTCAATCTTTCTTTCGTTACATTGCCGGAGCATTCTGTTTCGGCTTTGCCATCTATCATTTCAACTGCTTTTCGCATGGTTTCGTTATCCATATTATCAAGCATAATGATATCTGCGCCTGCATCAACAGCTTCCTTAACCTGCTCTAAGGTTTCTGTTTCTATCTCAATTTTTCTTACAAACGGGGCATATGCCTTTGCCATCTGAATCGCCTTTGTTATTGAGCCGGCGGCGCCGATATGGTTGTCCTTCAGAAGAACGCCGTCTGAAAGATTGTATCTGTGGTTTGTTGCGCCGCCTACGGTTACAGCATATTTTTCAAACGGGCGCATATTAGGCGTAGTCTTTCTTGTGTCCAAAAGAACGGTTTTATAGCCCTCAAGCTCATTCATATATTCTTTTGTTATGGTTGCAATGCCGCTCATTCGCTGAAGATAATTAAGCCCTGTTCTTTCTCCTGAAAGAATAGCCTTGATATCTCCGTAAATAATGCCGATAAGCTGACCTTTTTTTACAAAATCTCCGTCCTTAACCTCTGTTTCAAAATGAGAGGTTTCATCAAGAAGTTTAAAGGTGCGCTCAAAAATTCCAAGACCGCAGATGATTCCGTCCTCCTTGCAGATAAGCTCAGCCTTTCCCTGCCTATCCTCGGGCATAACTGCGTTTGTTGATACATCCTCGCTTGTTATATCTTCCTTTAATGTGTTTAAAATGTATTCATCCACATTAATTTTCATTGTTACACCATTTATCATAAAACGTCTTGTCCTTTCTTTTTATTTCGTTCATTATAAGCTGTTTGAATTCCTTTTCTCTTTCTGATTTTTCAGGGTAGCTGCTTAAATCAACATAAGGAATATCTTTGCTCTTAATATCGTTGTCCTTTGCAATCAGATCTGCGGCTCTCTTTGAAAATACAAGGCTTTCAAGAAGACTGTTTGATGCAAGTCTGTTTTTGCCGTGAACACCGTTGCAGGCTGTTTCGCCGACTGCGTAAAGATGTTTCATGGATGTTTTTCCGTTAATATCTGTCTTAACCCCGCCCATCATATAATGCTGACCGGGTGTAACAGGCACGTTATCTTTGGTTATATCATATCCCTCATCCATACAGGCTTCAAAAATGTTCGGAAAGCGTTTTTTTGCCTCCTCACTTGTCATTCCGGGAAGTGTTATATAAACATGATCTGTGCCGAATTTTTCCATTTCTCTGCATATTGCTTCGGTAACAACATCCCTTGGCTGCAGCTCGTCAGTAAATCGTTCTCCGTTTTCATTCAGAAGAACGGCTCCCTCGCCGCGTACGCTTTCGCTTATTAAAAATCTTCTGCCGCTTTTTTTGCTGTAAAGCGTAGTCGGATGTATCTGAATATAATTCATATCCTGAAGCTCAATGCCGTGCTTCAGAGCAAGCGCAAAGGCATCGCCCGTAATATGGGGGAAATTCGTTGAATTATGGAAAAGTCCGCCGATTCCGCCCGTAGCAAGAATTACATCCTCACAGATAATAACGCCGCTTTCGCCGAATTCGTCCTCACATACAATACCATAGCAGATATTATCCTTTTCAATTATATCAATCATTGTTGTCTGCGTAACAAAGGTTATGTTTTCACGCTTCTGGGCAATGGAAAGCAAGGTTGCCGTTATTTCTTTTCCTGTTTCATCCTTATGATGAAGAATTCTGTTTTGGCGGTGTGCGCCCTCTCTTGTGTAATCAAAGCTACCATTATTGTCTGTATCAAATTTAACACCTAAGTCAACAAGCGTGCTTATAACATCAGGCGATGATTCAATCATAACCTTTACGCTTTCGGTATTGTTTTCGTAATGACCTGCCTTCATTGTGTCTTCAAAATAGCAGTCAAAATCCTCAAAGTTCTTTAAAACGCAGACTCCGCCCTGCGCAAGATAAGAATCGCATTCCTTAAGCTCTTCTTTAGTTATAACCAGTATTTCCTTGTCACTTGGCAGGCAAAGTGCTGAAAAAAGACCCGCAACGCCGCTGCCGACAATCGTGATATCTGTTTTAATAATGCTTTTGTTTTCCATTGTTTTTACCTTGCAAGCTCAAGCATTCTGTTAAGAGGAATTAATGCCTTTTCTTTTATTTCTTCGTCAACTTCAACCTGATTAAGGCCGTTTTCCAGACAATCCAAAACCTTTTCCAAAGTAATTTTTTTCATATCCGCACAAACGGGAAGAGGCTCGGGGAAATAAAACTTTTTATCGGGATTTCTTTTTTGAAGTTCATATATTACGCCGATTTCAGTTACAATAATAAACTCTTTATCTTCGCTTTTTTCAGAATAATCAATGATTCCGCTTGTTGAGCCTATATAGTCTGCATATGAAAGCACATCATCTGTGCATTCAGGGTGCATAAGAACCTTAACACCCTTATGGGCTTCCTTAACTGCTTTGATATCTTCTGCAGTGATTTCATTATGAATAGGGCACCAGCCCTCATTTAATATAATATTTTTATCTGAATTTTTCTTAACAAAGCTGCCGAGATTTTTATCAGGTATAAAATATATATTTTTATTAGGAAGCGCATTTACGATGTTCAGTGCATTTGCACTTGTAACGCAAACATCTGAAACGGATTTAAGTTTAGCAGATGAATTAATGTAGCAGACAACGGCAACGTCATCATATTTTTCCTTTACTTTAAGCACATTTTCAGCTGTAGCCATGTGCGCCATCGGGCAGTCGGCTGAGGCATCCGGCATAAGCACGGTTTTTTCAGGACTTAAAATTTTTGCTGATTCGCCCATAAATTCAACACCGCAGAAAACGATTGTGTCTGCTTCAGAGTTTTTTGCAATTTTTGCAAGATAAAAGCTGTCGCCGACATAATCTGCAATTTCCTGAACCTCAGGTTCAACATAATAATGCGCAAGAATAACTGCGTTTTTCTTTTCTTTAAGCTTGTTGATTTCTTTTTTTAAATCCGTCATATAACCAAATTCCTTTCGGGATGGTGCTATTAGATATACTTATTCTAATATATAATTATTTTTTTTATCTGTCAAGATTATAATAATATTATTAGAGAATAGTTACGGAAACCGGCGATAATTGTTGATTTATTTAGGTTAATTTGTTAATATAGTTGTAAAGTGTTTATTCATTAAAGAGTGGTGGAAAAATTGAATGTAAATGTGTATGATTTTGACAATACGCTTTATGACGGCGAAACGCTTGTTGATTTCATTTTGTATTATGTTCGGCGCGATATAAAAATTTGGAAGTACATACCTAAGCTTATCGTTATAGCTTTTAAAGATGCTTTTCATCTTTTTTCCATTGAAGAGGCGATAGAGGCATATGCGTCGTTTTTAGAGGGCTATTATGTAAAGAAAACAGACGGCTTTGCAAAGGCTGTTGTTGATTTCTGGAATAAAAACGAAAAGAAGATTAAGCCGTGGTACAATGATGTAAGAAAAGAAAGCGATATTGTTGTTTCGGGTACAACGGATTTCATTCTTGAAGAAATCATGAAAAGGATGAATATCAAAAATTATGTTGGTTCAAGCATTGATAAGGATACAGGCAAGTTTACCCGTCTGTGCTTTCTGGAAAATAAGGTTAAGATTTTTAATGAGCTTTATCCGGATTGTCATATTGAAAATTTTTATACCGATTCTATGAATGATAAGGCTATGATGGATATTGCGGATCATGTTTATCTTGTTAAAAAGAATAAGATAACCAAAATAAAGTAGTAATAAAATGCAGGGGGCAATTTTTATGGGAAAATTAAATGCTTTTTTAAACAGTAAAATTATTAAAACGGATGTTGGCGAGGAAACATATCTTACTTGGAAGGAAACGATTTCATACGCTGTCGGCAGAGGTGCGCAGGGTATGAATACAAGTATGACCTCTTCCAAGTACATAAATTACTTTCTTACCAATGTGCTTTTCAAAAAGCTTGGAAGCAAGGCAATGTCAACCGCTTCAACTATACGAACCTTCTGTGGTATATTTGATGCGATAAATGATCCGATTATGGGTGTTATTGTTGATAAAACAAGAACAAAGGACGGGCAGATGAGGCCTTATATCAAATGGGCTCCGTGGTTTGTTTCGCTTGTTATGATTTTGTTTTTTATAGGTAGTGCAGATGCTTCGCCTGTGTTCAATATTATTTATACAACCATTCTTTTTGTAGGTCTTGATGTTACATATACTGCCTTTGATATTCCTATGGGTGCGCTTGCCTTTTCAATTACGCCGAATGGTATAGAACGAACCAAGCTTTTCGGTGTAAGCTCAATTGTGCGTTCGGTTTTAGGTGCGCTTCCTCAGGTCTTTGTTGCCGGTGCTGCGCTGCTTCCTTATTTTAAAGACCATACACCGCAGGCGTATTTAACCTCAGCCATTATTTCCGCAATCGGAATTGTATTTTTAACAAGGTTTACGTATAAAAACACGGTTGAAAGAGCCGAGCATAAGGAAAATGTTCCGTCTGTTAAGGAATGCTTTGCGCTTTTGTTTAAAAACAGACCGCTCTTGATGCTCTTTATCGGAAATGTTTTCTTCCTGCTTTGTAAAATAGCAGAACAGGTTTCATTCTATTTTGTTGCAGATTTGATGTTCAACAGAAAGTACAATATTTTTGTTGATGTTGTAAAGTTCCCCGGATTTCTTTTTGCCGGAATTCTTGTTCCTAAGCTTATTGAAAGGTGGGGTAAAAAGGCAGACAGCCGAAAGTTTTATCAGCTTTGCTGCGTGGCGGCAATCATTCTTCATATCCTGTTTGCCGTTGTTTGCTTTAAAGGGCTTATGGGTAAGCCTGAGGGCGAAAGTGTTTCGCTTTTTACCGGTGTTCTTGTTATTGTATTTACAGGTTTAACTACGATTCCGCTTGAATTCAAAAATCTGATTCAAAAAGAAATGGAAGCCGAAACGGTTGATTATATTGAATGGAAAACAGGTACCCGTGCAGAGGGAATTATGCTTTCCATAATGAGCTTTACGGGAAAAATTGAAAACACATTTTCTTCATCAATCGGTATTGCGATTCTTGGTATAACAGGATATATTGTTCATGAAGAGGGCAATGTTATCCAGAATGCGCAGACAAACTGGGCGCTGTTCCTTTTAACAACGCTTGTGCCTGCAATCGGTTATCTGTTAATGCTTATTCCTATGCACTTTTATAATATAACGGGCGAAAGCCATCGTGCTATGATGAAGGATATATTTGCAAGAAGAGAAAAGCTTGCAGAAGAGAAAAAAGTATCTAATGAATAGTATTGAGTTTCGGAGAATTTTAAAATGAAAATAACCTTTATTGCAGATACGCATCATTATTCTAAAACGCTTGGCACAAGCGGTAAAGCATATGAGCTTCGCTCAGGCTCGGATCAGAAATGTCTTGCCGAAACAGGGGAGATTATAGATGCTGCCTTTCATCAGATTGCAGAAAGTGATACGGATGCGGTTTTTATACTGGGCGATGTAACGAATGACGGGGAGATGGCTTCTCATCTTGAGTTCAGAGAAAAGCTTTATCATCTCAAAAAAAGCAAGCCTGTGTATATTATTACGGCAACGCATGATTGGTGCTGCGATGAAAATCCAAGAAGGTTTGAGGGTGATAAAACCTTTCATGATGTTGAGGTAATGAAAAGTGCAGATTTGCCCGAATTCTATAAGGATTTTGGTCCTGATGTGGCAATAGATACATTTATTACTAAGATAGGAACGATATGTTATACGGTTCAGCTTGGCGATAATGTACGTATACTTTGTCTGAATGATGATAAAAATGAAAATGATCATGCCGGCTATACGCCCGATTGCTGGAAGTGGATTGAAAAGCAGATTAAAAAAGCGAAAGAGGATAACTGCATTTTAATAGGTATGCAGCATCATCTGCTTATGCCCCATGTTTCTTCGCTGATAACGGGCGGTTCAGTTTGCGTTGAAAACAGGGAAAAGGTTGCCTCCCGTTTTGCTGATGTGGGGTTTAAATATATGTTTGCAGGTCATAGCCATATTCTGGCAACATACAGCTTTACAAGTAAAAACGGCAATACGATTACAGAGGTAAATGTAGGTTCGCTCTGCGGTTATCCTGCCCCTATTGTTCAGGTTGAAATTAACGAAAACGGCACGCTTACCTATTGTGTTGAGCATCTCAAAACGTTTATCCTGAACGGAAAGGAAACAGAGGCTCTGCCGTTTCTTGCCGATCACGCTTCTGCTTTAATCAACAGAATGTTTGCGTGCCGAACAAAAGAGGATTTTGAGGAAAGATTGTCCGCTTTTAATCTGAACGGAAAGAAATTCAGCAAATACTGGAGCCTTATCAAGCCTGTTATATCAAAGCTTGATAATATGAAAACCTATGAGGCATATAAGCTTTTAAAGGTGCTTGGTTTTGCAAAGGGCGTTGAAAAGGATGCTGCCAAGGAATTCAAGGATAAGCCTTTAAAGGAATTTATTAATGAAGTCTGGCTTTCTGTTTTAGACGGTGCAATGAATCCGAAAGATAAAAACAGTGCTTATTATAGGCTTGTACTGTCTGTTGCCTCCGTTCCGTCCAAAATAAAGAAAGACAGCAAAAATGCAAAAAAATTGATTGAAGCTGCCGATTATGCCTTAACAGGCGGAGATATCAATAATCAATCTGCTACGATTTAAAAATAAAGGGCATTCCTTTTATGGAATGCCCGCTTTTTACATTTTAATTTTTTGGAACATACTGTTCACCATTTTCT
>JAIDJS010000011.1 GCA_029052085.1 Eubacterium sp. | reverse complement strand
GCAATATACTTGCTTTTTGCATAATTTTGTATTACAATTAAGCTACAACATAAATTTTAAGGAGAATTACGTATGAAAAAGTTTACAAAAGTAATTGCAGCTGTTCTTGCACTTACATTTATTGTTACTGCATTTGCTGCTTGTTCAGGCGGCAGCAAAGCCAAAGTAAAGGTAATTGATTTTAACCTTACAACAGAGAATTATGCTTTCGGTGTTGATAAGGCACAGCCCGAATTATTAACTTCTGTTAATGAATTTATTGCTGAAATTAAAGAAAACGGCAAATTTGATGAAATCTGCAATAAATATTTTGGCAATGGCACACCGACACCTGTTACTTCAGCAACACTTGATGATTCCAAGGATCAGCTTCTTGTTGCAACCAATGCGGCTTTTGCTCCGTTTGAATATACTGAGGGCGATAAATTCCTTGGTATAGATATGGAAATTGCTGCTCTTCTTGCTGAAAAGCTTGGCAAAGAGCTTGTTATTCAGAATATGGATTTTGATTCAGTTTGTCTTTCCGTTGGTCAGCACAAGAGTGATATTGCAATGGCAGGTCTTACAATCAATGAAAAAAGAGAACAGTATGTAACTTTCTCGGATGCTTATTATGAAGCTTCTCAGAAGCTTATTGTTCCTGCTGATAATACAGAGTTTGATGCATGCAAATCAGCTGATGAAATTATGACAATTCTTAATGCAAAGGATAAGGCTGCAACAAAGATTGGCTATCAGTCAGGTACTACTGCCGAATTCTTTGTTAAGGGCGATGCCGATTGGGAATTTGACGGTCTTCCTGCTCAGGGTGTTAACTACAAAAACGGCTCTCTTGCAGTTCAGGATCTTATCAACGGAAATCTTACATATGTAATCATTGACTCAGCTCCTGCAAGCTTTATTACAGAAACAATCAACGAGCTTGCATAATAATCAGGATATATACAAATAACCTCATCGCTTGTCTGCGATGAGGCTATTTAACTGTTAAGGATAAAAAAATATGGGAAATTTTGGAAAAAAAGTTGAAACATTTATAAATGTTTTTGTAGATGCAGGCGGATATAAAACTGTTACAACCGGTTTGAAAAATACTTTGATTATTGCAATACTGGGTCTTGTAATAGGTATTGTAATAGGTATTCTTATTGCAACCGTAAGGGTAACGCCGAAGAAAAGGGGATTTATGAAAATCCTTGATTCTTTCTGCAGCTTTTATGTTGGATTTTTCAGAGGAACGCCTATTGTAGTTCAGCTGCTTCTTTTCTATTATGTTATGCTGCCGATTCTTGGGCTTAGAATGAGCTCTGTTTCCGTTGCCGTTTGTGTTTTCGGATTAAACAGTGCGGCGTATATTTCGGAAATTATGCGCGGCGGTATTCTTTCTGTTGATCCCGGTCAGATGGAGGGCGGACGCTCTGTTGGCTTAAGCTATGGAACAACTATGATGAAAATTATTATTCCGCAGGCAATCAAAAACATTATTCCTTCACTTGGTAATGAATTTATAGCTCTTATCAAAGAAACCTCGGTTGTAAGCTTTGTTGGTGCTACGGATCTTTATGTTGCATTCAACTATATTGGTTCAAACAGCTATGAATTTATGGTGCCTTATCTTGTTATGGCGCTTATCTATATCGTGCTTGTATTTGCAATAAGCATGCTGATTAAGGTTGTTGAAAGGAGCTTAAGAAAAAGTGATAAAAGTTTGTAATCTTAAAAAAAGCTTCGGCGATAATCATGTTCTCAGGGGCATTGATTATGAAATAAATAAGGGCGATAAAATTGTTGTTATCGGTCCGTCAGGCTCGGGTAAGTCAACCTTTCTTCGCTGCTTAAACCTTCTTGAAACACCAACAGAAGGCGAAATCTGGTTTGAGGATAAGCTTATTACAGATAAAAAAACCGATATAAACGAAGTCCGCAGGCAGATGGGAATGGTTTTCCAGCATTTCAACCTTTTCAATAATTTAACGATTATGAAGAATATAACGCTTGCTCCTGTTCAGTTAAAGCTTATGAGCAAGGAAGAGGCAAACGAAAATGCGCTTCGCCTTTTAAATATGGTTGGTCTTGAGGATAAGGCAGATGCTTATCCAAGCTCTCTTTCAGGTGGGCAGAAGCAAAGAGTTGCCATTGTTCGTTCGCTTGCAATGAACCCGAAGGTTATGCTTTTTGATGAACCAACCTCAGCGCTTGATCCGGAAATGGTAGGCGAGGTTCTTCAGGTTATGAAAGATCTTGCTGATGACGGAATGACGATGGTAGTTGTAACCCACGAAATGGGCTTTGCAAGAGAAGTAGGCTCTAAAGTATTATTTATGGATCAGGGTGTTATTCAGGAGGAAAATGAGCCTGTTGAATTTTTCACAAATCCTAAACATCCAAGGCTTAAGGAATTTCTTTCAAAGGTTTTATAATTAAAAATGAAAGCAGAAGTGTTTTACCACTTCTGCTTTTTGTTTGTGTTGTTATCCGTTTGTCAGCTCAAAGAATGCTCTGTCAGGAACAGGTGTATCTGTGTCTTCAGTGTTTTCTGAATAGCGATATTCTGGTAAGGCAGTTGAATGTTTTTTGTCGAATATGATTCCGTTTTCCGAAATATCAAAAGCGTAAATAAACTCTTTATCTGATGTTTTAAGAATCAATTTGTTATTTTCAATTTCATATGTTCCTTTTGCCAGATAACTGCTGTAAGCCGAATAGAAAAAGCTGAAGGTTTTATTTTCCTCAAAAAGAGTAACCTTGGGAGGAACAGGTTCATTTTTACTGTTCATATAAGCATATTGTTTATAATTTTGATTTATATTACTATTGTTTTTTGCGCTTTCTAAAAGTGAAAAAACATTTTCAGGTTTTTCAACTGTGTAAACTTCGGAGGGTTTCAAATTATTGTCAATCCAAACCTGCCTGCAATCCGTGTCAAAGTTGAAAGATATATAACTGTCATTATGATAAAATGTAATTACATTGCTGCCTCTGTTAAAATTTCTGTCTAAAACAGGACTTTTTGATGTCTTTATTTCACTGAATTGATTAAGGAATTTTTCAATATTGCTTTCATTATTCACATATGAAAATGTATTACCATCATCGATTTCTATATAAG
>JAIDJS010000109.1 GCA_029052085.1 Eubacterium sp. | reverse complement strand
TTCTTCATTATCATAAATAAGTACGTTCATAATATTATTCTCCTTAAATTATTATATAATTATATATTTTCTATACAATTATCATCGACTTATTTTTTCTGTCAATCATTTTTGATTATGTTTAAGGGTTTGTAATGTTAAGACCGGAAATGCCGTGCTATGCAGTCATCCGGTCAGTTTCTTATTTTCTGTTTGTGTTAACAAAGTTTACTCTGCCCGAGCCGGGATGGAAGTGAATACCGCTTACACCTTTTGCAGCTGCATAATATCTTGATTCGTAGAATAACGGAATATAGCAATGTGTGTCAATAAGCTTTTTTTCACATTCAAGACATGCTTCTGCCGTGTTTAAGGACTGGGCTTTGCTCAGTGCTGCCGCAAATTCAGTTTCATCAAAGCCGGTAACATTATTATCTGTAAATGACTTAAGGAATGAAACCGGGCTTGATGCGGTTGCAGTTAAAGGATAAAGTGCAATATCATAATTGCCTGAGCTGACAGCAGCTTTGATTTCGCTTTCGGATTTCGTTTCAAGCTTAAGAGAAAAAGAAATCTTTTTGTCCTCCTCGGCATTTGAAATGGATCCGATACTGCTTTGAATTCCCTGAAGCAAAAGCTTCGCTTCATCAGCCATATTTTCCGGAGCCAGAACGGTTAATTCGATATCATACAATGAGGTTGCCTCAACAGCCTGTTTCCAAAGGGAAACAGCTTTGCCTGCATTTTCTTTTTCGGTAATGTCCTTTGTGTTTTCAGTATAGGAAGTATTTCCGATTGAGCAGGAGGGAGGAACAAAGCCCTTTGCCTTTTCAAGATAAGGAAAATCATCAAAGTTTATTTCCGATATCGCAAGCGATATTGCTTTTCTTGCATTGGCGGATGATAAAATGCCGTTTCCCGAATTCAAAAGAAATGACCAGGTTGTATTACTGTATGGAACTAAGCTGATTCCGCTTTTTTCGCCTATCTCCTTGCTTTCATAGCCTCTTATGTATGCTGCATCATAATATCCGCTTTTTAGCTTTTCAACAAGGCTTTCATCATCGTCAACAATTTTCAGTGTTATATTGGATACAGCTGTTTTTGCAGGTCCCTTATATGCTCCGTTTTCTCCGCAGCAGCTTCTTAATATATATGAATTATCAAGCTCATCCGTAACCCGGAACTGACCGTTAAACATTATGTATTGAAGCCCGAGCCCGTATCTGCCGTTGGATTTGTTGAAGAATTCTTCATTACAGGGCATTGCTACGGCAGTTGATAATGTCTGCAAAAATCCATTATCAGGCTTAGACAGTGTTATCTCCAGAGTGTAGTTGTCTATTGCTTTAACGCCAAGCTGTGATTTGTCTATCCAGCCTTTATTAATTTCAGGTGCGTTGTATATGTTTGAAATTGTGGAGTAAAGCGGGCTTTCCGTTGCGGGATCGGCTGCCCGCTTTAATGCAAATGCAAAGTCAAATGCGGTCAGCTCCGGATCATAATGCTCGCCCATTCTGTCTTTAACTGAATTAAAGACATGCCATTTCAGTCCGCGGTATAAATGAAATGTGTATTTCAATCCTGCTTCGGTAATATCCCAGCTTTCTGCACAACCGGGAGTAATGTTGCCCTCATCATCGCAGCGAACAAGTCCCTCAAATGTATTTTCAATAATGAGAAATTCATCCGATGTTGATGCAACCTGAGGATCATAGCTGTTGATGTTTCCACCGAAGGGATAAATTAAATCCATATAATTATTTGAATTTCCGCAGCCTGCAAAAACGGCTGCAATCAAAACCAAGCATAATAAAATGCTTATAAATCTTTTTTTCATATTCTATCACCACATAATTAAAGATATCAGATACCGATAGCTTTTCAATGATAATATAATACCACAATATGTTTTTTTTGAAAAGGTTTAAAATATTAATATATTATCAATTTTACCAAAAATAAGAGCAGGGAATAGTACAATTTAAACAATAGCGAAAACAGCGGAAATAAGGCGGATTTTGCCCGAAATTTAAAACGCACGGCACAGCATAACAAAAACTTTTGGAAAAATTTAAAAATAAACAGATATTTTTCTTGACATATTTCAAGTTAGATATTAATATAATAGCACGCTAAAATGGATAATTTTTGTTTTCAGCAGGTTTTTGCTGCTTTAAACAATCGGAAAATAACGCTTTTTTCGCTTGATTTCAGCACAAAAGTATTCATTTTTCAGTAAAACATAAAGAAACGGAGTGATTACCGGTATGGTAAATGTGAAGGATGTCCAGCTTGGTACAACCACACGAAAAAGTTTTGCAAAAATCAATGAGGTTATGCCTATGCCGAATCTTATTGAAGTGCAGAAGCAGTCTTACCAATGGTTTCTTGATGAAGGTCTTGAGGAGGTTTTCCGTGATATCGGTTCAATAACGGATTACACAGGCAACCTTGTTCTAGATTTCATTGATTACACAATGGATGAAGATCCTAAATACACGATTGCGCAGTGTAAAGCTCGTGATACTACTTATGCAAAGCCTTTGAAGGTTAGAGCTCGTCTTCAGAATAAGGAAACAGGCGAGGTTAAGGAAAATATAATCTTTATGGGCGATTTCCCATTGATGACGGATGCTGGTACATTTGTTATCAACGGTGCGGAAAGATGTATTGTATCTCAGCTTGTTCGTTCTCCGGGTGTTTATTACAATATGGAGCACGATAAAACAGGTAAGGAATTATTTACAAATACTGTTATTCCGAACCGCGGTGCATGGCTTGAATATGAAACAGATGCAAATGATCTGTTCTATGTAAGAATTGATAAAAACCGCAAGATTTTTATTACAACATTTCTTCGTGCGCTCGGTCTTGGAAGCGATGAAGAAATTCGTGAATTCTTCGGCGATGATGAAAGAATCGAAGCTACAATTGAAAAGGATATAACAAAAAATCAGGAGGAAGCTCTTCTTGAGGTTTATAAAAAGCTTCGTCCGGGCGAGCCGCCTACGCTTGAAACGGCTCAGGCTCATCTTGACGGCTTGTTCTTCGATGCACATCGTTATGATTTATCAAAGGTTGGCCGTTATAAGTACAACAAAAAGCTTGCTATAAGCGACAGACTTACCGGTCAGAAATTATCTCAGCCTGTTATTTCCCCTCAGGGCGAATTTCTTGCAGATGCAGGCGAGATTATCTCAGAAGAAAAGGCACTCGAAATCGAAAATGCAGGCGTTATGTTTGCTTTTGTTGATGTAGAAGGCAAAGAGGTTAAAATCGTATCAAACGGCATGGTTGATGTAACAAAGTATGTTGCTTTCGACTGCAAGCCGCTTGGTATCACAGAAAAGGTTTCATACCGTGTTCTTTCCGAAATTCTTGAAAGATGCGGTGATGATGAAGAAAAAATCATTGAGGAATTCAAGATTTATCAGGATGACCTTGTGCCGAAGCACATTACTACTGATGATATTTTCGCAACCGTTTCGTATCTTATAAATCTTGCTTACGGTGTTGGTGTAACAGATGATATCGACCATCTCGGCAACCGCCGTATCCGTGCAGTAGGCGAGCTTCTTCAGAATCAGTTCCGTATCGGCTTTACCCGTATGGAAAGAGTTATCCGTGAGCGTATGACACTTCAGGCTCAGGATGATGAGGAAGCAATCACTCCGCAGGCGTTGATTAATATCCGTCCTGTAGTTGCTGCAATCAGAGAGTTCTTCGGTTCATCTCCTCTTTCTCAGTTTATGGATCAGAATAACCCTCTTGCAGAGCTTACGCATAAAAGAAGACTTTCTGCTCTTGGTCCCGGCGGTCTTTCCCGTGACCGTGCAGGCTTTGAGGTTCGAGATGTACATTATACCCATTACGGAAGAATGTGTCCTATCGAAACACCTGAAGGTCCGAACATCGGTCTTATTTCTTATCTTGCCTGCTACAGCCGTCTTAATGAATATGGCTTTATTGAAGCACCTTATCGTAAGGTTGATAAGGAAACCGGTATTGTAACATCAGAGGTTGTTTATATGACAGCCGATGTTGAGGATAATTTTGTTGTAGCTCAGGCAAATGAGCCTCTTGATGAAAACGGCAGATTTTCCAACAAGCGTGTTACCTGCCGTCACAGAGATGAATTTATGACCTGTGAACCGGAAAAGGTAGACTATATGGACGTATCCCCTAAGATGGTTGTTTCCGTTGCAACAGCGATGATTCCGTTCCTTGAAAACGATGACGCAAACCGTGCTCTTATGGGTGCGAACATGCAGCGTCAGGCTGTACCTCTTCTTAAAACAGAGGCTCCTGTTGTCGGCACGGGTATGGAATATAAGGCTGCATACGATTCAGGCGTAGTTGTTGCTGCAAAGCGCGGCGGTACGGTTACCTCTGTTGATGCAGATACAATTGAAATCAAAACCAAGAGCGGCGAGGTTGATAAGTATGAGCTTGTTAAGTTCAGCGGCTCAAACCAGGGCACCTGTATCAATCAGCGTCCTATCGTTTCTCTTCATCAGAATGTTGAGGATGGTCAGGTTATCGCAGATGGTCCTGCAACAAGCAACGGCGAAATCTCACTTGGTAAAAACGCTCTTATCGGATTTATGACCTGGGAAGGCTATAACTACGAGGATGCTGTTCTTATCAATGAAAAGATGGTTCGTGATGATGTTTATACATCTATTCATATTGAAGAGCATGAGGTTGAGGCCCGTGATACAAAGCTTGGTCCTGAAGAAATTACCCGTGATATTCCGAATGTCGGAGAGGATGCACTGAAAGACCTTGATGAGGATGGTATTATCCGTGTAGGTGCAGAGGTACACAGCAGCTCAATCCTTGTTGGTAAGGTAACACCGAAGGGCGAAACAGAGCTTACCGCCGAAGAAAGACTTCTTCGCGCAATCTTCGGTGAAAAGGCAAGAGAAGTAAGAGATACTTCCATGCGTGTTCCTCACGGCGAATATGGTATCGTTGTTGATGTTAAAGTATTTACCCGTGCAAACAGTGATGAACTTAATCCGGGTGTAAATAAAGTAGTCAGAGTTTATATTGCTCAGAAGAGAAAAATTCAGGTCGGCGATAAGATGGCAGGTCGTCACGGAAACAAGGGTGTTGTATCCCGTGTACTTCCGCAGGAGGATATGCCGTTCCTTCCTGACGGACGTCCGCTTGATATTGTTCTTAATCCTCTTGGCGTACCTTCCCGTATGAATATCGGTCAGGTGCTGGAGGTTCATCTCGGCTATGCGGCTATGGCTCTTGGCTGGAAGATGTGTACGCCTGTATTTGACGGCGCACACGAGGATGATATCCGTGAATGTCTTAAGCTTGCAGGCTTGTCTGAAGATGGTAAAACGGTTCTTACAGACGGCAGAACAGGCGAAAAGTTTGATAATCCTATTACAGTAGGCTATATGTATTACCTTAAGCTCCATCATCTTGTTGATGATAAAATTCATGCCCGTTCAACCGGTCCTTACAGCCTTGTTACGCAGCAGCCGCTCGGCGGTAAAGCCCAGTTCGGCGGTCAGCGTTTCGGTGAAATGGAGGTTTGGGCGCTTGAAGCTTACGGCGCTGCTTATACACTTCAGGAAATCATCACGGTTAAGTCGGATGATGTTGTCGGAAGAGTTAAGACCTATGAGTCTATCGTTAAAGGTGAAAATATCCCGACAGCAGGTACACCTGAATCCTTCAAGGTTCTCTTTAAAGAGCTTCAGGCTCTTGGCCTTGATACCCGCCTTTATGACAGAGACGGAAATGAGGTTGAATTAAAGCAGGATCTTGATGACGGCACAGGTATTCAGCCTATTGATGATAAAGCTTTCACTGAGGTTAACGACTTTGGCGATGTTGACGAGGGCTTCACTTTCCAGAATGCAGAGGGTGAAGACGAGGAAGCAGATCAGAATGTCGGAGAAGAATCTATGTTTATAGATTTTGAAGATAATTATTCAGATGATGAATAATGCCGATAAATGATTAACTATCCACATTACATTATATATAAAGGAGTGCTTCCAAATGGAAAATGAAAATCAATTCAGTTCAATAAAAATCGGCCTTGCATCACCTGAACAGATCAGAGAATGGTCTTACGGAGAAGTAACAAAGCCGGAAACAATAAATTACAGAACTCTTAAGCCTGAAAGAGATGGTCTTTTCTGCGAAAGAATTTTCGGACCGATGAAGGACTGGGAATGCCACTGCGGAAAGTATAAAAGAGTTCGCTATAAGGGCAAAGTGTGCGAACGCTGCGGCGTTGAAATTACAAAAGCCAAGGTTCGCCGTGAGCGTATGGGACATATTGAGCTTGCAGCTCCTGTTTCTCATATCTGGTATTTTAAGGGTATCCCGAGCCGTCTTGGTCTTGTGCTTGATATCAGCCCGCGCTATCTTGAAAAGGTGCTTTATTTCGCGCTTTATATTGTAACAGATCCCGGTGATACACCGCTTGAAAAGATGCAGATTCTTAATGAAAAAGAATATGCTGAAATGCGTGAAAGATATGAAGATGATTTTGAAGCAGGCATGGGTGCCGAGGCTATCAAAAAGCTTCTTCAGGATATTGATGTTGAACAGCTTCGTGATGAGCTTACTGCAGAGCTTGAGGATGCAACCGGTCAGAAGAGAGTTCGTATTCTTAAAAGACTTGATGTTGTTGATGCTTTCTGCAAGAGCGGCAATAAGCTTGAATGGATGATAATGGATGTTATTCCGGTTATTCCTCCGGATATCCGTCCGATGGTTCAGCTTGACGGCGGCAGATTTGCAACATCAGATTTGAATGACCTTTACAGAAGAGTTATCAACAGAAACAACCGTCTTAAGAAATTGCTTGAGCTTGGTGCGCCTGATATCATTGTAAGAAATGAAAAGAGAATGCTTCAGGAAGCAGTTGATGCTCTTATTGATAACGGCCGCCGCGGCAGACCTGTTACAGGTCCGAATAACCGTCCGCTCAAATCCCTTTCAGATATGCTTAAGGGTAAGCAGGGCCGCTTCCGTCAGAACCTTCTCGGTAAGCGTGTAGACTATTCAGGCCGTTCGGTTATCGTTGTCGGACCAGAGCTTAAGATGCACCAGTGCGGTCTTCCTAAGGAAATGGCTATTGAGCTTTTCAAGCCTTTTGTTATGAAGCGCCTTGTTGCAACAGGTGCAGCTTCCAATATTAAATCAGCAAGAAAAAAGGTTGAACGTGCAGATGAGCCTGCAGTATGGGATGCTCTTGAGGTTGTAATCAAGGATCATCCTGTTATGTTAAACCGTGCTCCCACACTTCACCGTCTTGGTATTCAGGCATTTGAGCCTGTTCTTGTAGAGGGCAGAGCGATTAAGCTTCATCCTCTTTCCTGTACAGCGTTTAACGCTGACTTCGATGGTGACCAGATGGCAGTTCATGTGCCTCTTTCAGCAGAGGCTCAGGCAGAAGCACGTATGCTTATGCTTGCTGCAAATAACCTTCTTAAGCCGTCAGACGGTAAGCCTGTTGCTGTTCCTACTCAGGATATGGTTATCGGTTCTTACTATCTTACAATGATTAAAGAGGGAGAACCCGGTCAGCCTAAATTCTTCAAAAATGCAGAAAGAACCGAGGAGATGTCCTTCGCCGATGTTAAGGCTGCGGTAAATGGTGTTCTTTCCGATTCAGATATTCTTTGTGATTGCTCAGACAGCAGACTTGCTGAGGAATTCGGCATTTATCGTTCATTTAACCTTTATAGAGATAAAGATGAAGCAATGATGGCATATCAGGAGGGCTCTCTCGGTATGCACTCTCCTGCAAGAATCCGTGTTTCAAAGGAAGAGAACGGCGTAACAAAGTCTGCAATTATCGTAACAACAATCGGAAGAATTATATTCAATAATCCTATTCCTCAGGATCTTGGATTTGTTGACCGTTCCAAGCCTGAAAATGAATTTGAGCTTGAAATCGGCTTCGTTGTTAAGAAAAAGCAGCTTGGTCAGATTGCGGATAAGCTTATCTCCGTTCATGGTGTATCCGTTGCTTCGGTTGCTCTTGATGCCATTAAGGCACAGGGCTATAAGTATTCAACCGTATCAGGTACAACTGTTGCTGTTTGCGATGCACTTATTCCTGATGCTAAAAAGGATTTCCTTAATGAGGCTGAAAAGCAGGTTGATGAAATCACGCTGAATTACAATTATGGCTTTATCACGAATGAAGAGCGTTCTTCAGCAGTTATTAAGGCTTGGGAAGATTGTACAAATAAGGTTACCAATGAGCTTACATCAAACTTTGACGGTACGCATAATCCGATTCATATGATGGTAGATTCAGGTGCCCGTGGTAGTACAGCTCAGCTTCGTCAGCTTGCAGGTATGCGTGGTCTTATCGCAAATACAGCAGGTAAAACAATCGAAATTCCGATTCGTGCAAACTATCGTGAAGGTCTTAATATTCTTGAATATTTCATTTCTTCCCGTGGTGCCCGTAAAGGTCTTACCGATACAGCGCTTCGTACAGCTGACTCCGGTTATCTTACCCGCCGTCTTGTTGATGTATCGCAGGATGTTATTATCCGTGATGATGACTGCGGCTGCACAGAGGGTATTGTTGTTAAGGCAATAATGGATGGTAACCGTGAGCTTGAATCACTTCACGAGCGTCTTGTCGGCAGATTCCCGCTTGAGGCTGTTCTTCATCCTGAAACAGGTGAGGTTATTGCTTCTCCTGATGAGATGATGACCAATGAGATTGCAGACAGAATCGTTTCTGCCGGAATCAAAGAGGTTAAGATTCGTTCTCTTATCACATGTAAATCACGCCATGGTGTATGCCGTAAATGCTACGGTTCAAACCTTGCATTCAATGAGCCTGTTCAGGTCGGCGAAGCAGTTGGTATTATCGCTGCTCAGTCTATCGGTGAGCCGGGTACACAGCTTACAATGAGAACCTTCCATACAGGCGGTATCGCAGGCGGAGAGGATATTACACAGGGTCTTCCTCGTGTAGAAGAATTGTTTGAGGCAAGAAAGCCGAAGCAGTATGCAATTCTTTCCGAAATCGCAGGTACAGTTAGATTTGAAGAAATCAAAAAGTCTAATCATGTTGTTGTTACAGATCCCGAAACAATGGACGAAAGAAAGTATCTTATCCCTTACGGCTTCAGACTTCATGAAGATATTGTTGAGGGCGCTCATGTTGAAAAGGGTCAGGAATTAACCTATGGCTCAAAGAATCCGCATGATGTTCTTGCAATCCTCGGTGAAGAGGCTGTTTACAATTACCTTATCCGCGAGGTTCAGTTCGCTTATCGTACACAGGGTGTTGATGTAAATGATAAGCATATTGAGGTAATTGTTCGCCAGATGCTTAAGAAATGTACGGTTGATGAAGCAGGCGATACAAATCTTGTTTCCGGTACAATGGTTGACGTTGCTGCTGTTGATGAAGCAAATGATGCAATCGATAAGAGAATTGCAGCCGGTGAAGTTAATCTTAAGCACGCAACCTATATTCCTATTCTTATGGGTATTACAAAGGCATCTCTTGCAACGGATTCCTTCCTTTCAGCTGCTTCCTTCCAGGAAACAACAAGAGTTCTAACGGATGCGGCTATCCGCGGAAAGAGCGATCCTCTTATCGGTCTTAAGGAAAATGTTATTATCGGTAAGCTTGTTCCTGCAGGTACAGGTATGGAAGTATTCCGGGATGTTGATATTGTTCCAAGCTATTTCTCAGCTGAAGGTGCTGAAGAAATTATGAATTTAGAACAATTGCAAAAATTGTTGACAAGTAACACTGCAGAGTGATATACTATATCCTCGGCAAGAGATATTTCTTGTCAGATTAACCAAATTAAATGAAAAATGTTTGGTAAATTGCACATAATATGGGGTGAGTATAATATACTTGCCCCTCAAATGTGCGTTTAAACAGCAGTTTAAGCAGATTGAATTGCTGTTTATGCGTATATTTTATGTATGCAGAAAAATATTACAGAAAGGAGATAAACTATTGCCTACCTTTAACCAATTAGTAAGAACAGGACGTAAGTCCCTTGAAAAAAAGGCTAAAGCACCAGCTCTTTTAAAGAGCCTTAACACAAAGAAGAATGTTATGAATGATAACAATTCTCCACAGAAGCGCGGCGTTTGCACAGCTGTTAAAACAGCTACACCGAAGAAGCCTAATTCAGCTCTTCGTAAAATTGCCCGTGTACGTTTAACAAACGGTATGGAAGTTTCAGCTTACATCCCGGGTGTTGGTCACAATCTTCAGGAACACTCTGTTGTTATGGTTCGCGGCGGCCGTGTAAAGGACCTTCCGGGTGTGCGTTATCACATCATCCGCGGAACTCTTGATACACAGGGCGTTAACGGAAGAATGCAGAGCCGTTCTAAGTACGGTGCTAAAAGACCAAAGGCTGCTAAGAAGTAAGCCGTAAAATGAAACTTCTTATGGAAAAACAATAGTTTATACCTTATTAATATAAGCGGTATAGCCTACTTGTTGACTCCACGGGAAAACTCGAGTACCTATGAACTCATAAATATGAAGGAGGGAAGCGAAAGATGCCAAGAAGAGGCCAAATCGCTAAGCGTGATGTATTGCCTGATCCGCTTTACAATTCAAAGCTTGTAACACGTCTTATCAACAACGTTATGTATGATGGTAAAAAGGGTGTTGCGCAGAAAATTGTTTACGACGCATTTAACATCATTAATGAAAAAACAGGAAACGATCCATTAGAAACCTTCCAGGCTGCTATGGAAAATGTTATGCCTGTACTTGAGGTAAAGGCTCGCCGTATCGGTGGTGCTACTTACCAGGTTCCGCTTGAGGTTCGTCCTGAAAGACGCCAGACACTCGGCTTACGCTGGATAACAGCATATGCCCGTCAGCGTTCAGAAAGAACTATGAAGGAACGCCTTGCTGCTGAAATTATGGACGCTGTTAATAAAACAGGCGGCGCAGTTAAGAAGTGTGATGATACACACAAGATGGCAGAAGCAAACAAAGCATTTGCCCATTTCAGATATTAATCCGTTTGAAATTCTTAGGAGGATATTATGCCAAGAAAAGTATCTCTTGAAATGACAAGAAATATTGGTATTATGGCGCATATCGATGCCGGTAAAACAACAACTACTGAGCGTATCCTTTATTACACAGGTAAAACGCATAAGATTGGTGAAACCCACGATGGTGCAGCTACTATGGACTGGATGGAGCAAGAGCAGGAAAGAGGTATTACAATTACTTCTGCTGCTACAACCTGCTTCTGGAAGGATCATAGAATTAATATCATTGATACACCGGGACACGTTGACTTTACTGTAGAAGTTCAGCGTTCTCTTCGTGTACTTGACGGTTCTGTAACTGTTCTTTGTGCAAAGGGCGGCGTAGAGCCACAGTCTGAAACCGTATGGCGTCAGGCTGATGATTATAAGGTACCCAGAATGATTTATGTTAATAAGATGGATATTATGGGTGCGGACTTTTACAATGTTCTCAACATGGTAAAAGAAAGATTTAAATGTAATGCAGTTCCGATTCAGCTTCCTATCGGTGCAGAAGATACCTTCAAGGGTATTGTAGACCTTATCAATATGGATGCTGAAATCTATTATGATGATTTGGGAAATGATGTTCGTCATGAGCCTATTCCTGAAGATATGATGGAACTTGCAAATAAATATCATGAGGCACTTATTGAAGCTGTTGCAGAACAGGATGAAAGCCTTATGGAAAAATATTTTGAGGGTGAAGAGCTTACAATTGATGAGATTAAAAAGACCATCAGAAAAGCTACTTGTGACGGTAATATGGTTCCGATTACCTGCGGAACATCTTACAGAAACAAGGGTGTTCAGCCTCTTCTTGATGCTATTGTTGATTATATGCCTGCTCCAACAGATGTAGAATCAATCAAGGGCATTAATCCTGATACTGATGAAGAAGAAGCTCGTCATTCATCTGATGAAGAGCCATTTTCTGCTCTTGCATTTAAGATTGCAACAGACCCGTTTGTTGGTAAAATCTGCTTCTTCCGTGTATATTCGGGAACACTTAACTCCGGTACACAGGTTTATAACTCTGTTAAGGGTCACAGAGAAAGAATGGGTCGTATTCTTCAGATGCACTCAAACCACAGAGAAGATATTGATTGCGTATACGCAGGTGATATTGCTGCTGCTGTTGGTTTAAAGAATACAACAACCGGCGATACTCTTTGTGATGAGGATCATCCGGTAATTCTTGAATCCATGAACTTCCCTGAGCCTGTTATCCGTGTTGCTATTGAGCCTAAAACAAAGGCAGGTCAGGAAAAGATGGGTATTGCGCTTGCAAAGCTTGCAGAAGAAGACCCAACTTTCAAGGCTTATACAGATGAAGAAACAGGCCAGACAATTATTGCCGGTATGGGTGAGCTTCATCTTGAAATTATCGTAGACCGTTTGCTTCGTGAATTTAAGGTTGAAGCAAATGTTGGTGCTCCTCAGGTAGCATATAAAGAAACAATTCAGCAGGAATCCATGTCTGATACTAAGTTTAAGCGTCAGTCAGGTGGTTCAGGTCAGTACGGTCACGTTAAAATCCGTATGTCGCCAAACCTTGATGAAAATGGTGTTGGCAAGGGCTATGAATTTGTTAACTCTATTGTCGGCGGTGCTATTCCTAAGGAATATATCCCGGCTGTTGATGCAGGTATTCAGGGCGCTATGAAGAGCGGTGTACTTGCAGGCTATCAGATGGTTGATATCAAGGTTGAGCTTTATGATGGATCTTACCATGAGGTTGACTCATCTGAAATGGCGTTCAAGATTGCCGGTTCTATGGCATTCAAGGATGCTGCTAAGAAAGCAAATCCTGCAATCCTTGAGCCTATGATGAAGGTAACTGTTATTGTTCCTGAAGATTACATGGGCGATGTTATCGGCGACCTTAACTCACGCCGTGGTCAGATTCAGGGTATGGAAGACAGAACAGGTGCTAAGCAGATCAATTCTCGTGTTCCGCTTTCAGAAATGTTCGGCTATGTAAATGACCTTCGTTCAAAGACACAGGGCCGTGGTCAGTATACCATGG
>JAIDJS010000108.1:280-1052 GCA_029052085.1 Eubacterium sp. | reverse complement strand
TATTATGTCAGAAACAACCTCACCGTTTGTATTAAGATTAAGCTTTGAAAATGTATTGCTTATTTCATTATCCGTTGCATAAGAATCCGTTGACAGCTCAGCTTCTACTTTTCTGAAAACAGAAGCATTTATATTCACATCGCCAAGAAGCTCTATCAGCCTTAGCTCGTTGTTTTTATCAGCCTTTGGCTTCACATACATATTACCGATATTGACATTAACAACAGCACTGTCGCCCTCATCAATATCATTGATGTCAATAATCTTGCTTATATTTATGGATTTCTCGCATTTTCTTATAATTTCATTTTCGGTATCTGTTGTATAAAGCAAAGAAAATTCCGCAGTTGCCTTAACCAGCATTTTGTTTTTTATAATTTTAATTTCATCAGCGTGTACAGCGGAAAAAGTATTGATAATTCGTTTTACAAATTCACTGTCAGAAGGAATAGCCGTATCTTCCTCAAATTCAGCTCTTGTATAAGCAGTTCCAACCAAAGAAAGATAATTGATTGTATCTTTTCTCAAAAGCACCTGCGGCATATCATCAATCATTTTAACAGGATTGCAAGCACATACCTTTACATTCAATGCAAATGCGTTATGTATATCAATTCTTCTTTGATTAATCACTCTGAAATTGCTGTATTTATTCATAACAAATACATCAGCAGTAACGTTTTCAAAGCCGCCTTCTATGGCAATCTGCTTCTGAAAATCCTCTTCAAAATCAGCAGTTGTCAGACAAGAAGTTGATTCACTTACATAGGTT
>JAIDJS010000108.1:0-270 GCA_029052085.1 Eubacterium sp. | reverse complement strand
TCCGTAAACAGTAAGCGTTCCGTTGTTATAATCCGTGTTAATAACAAAGTTGTTTATGCAGCATCGAACAATTTTCAGCATATCATCATTGTATGCCATAAGATTTTCCTGAAAATCCAAATCAACATCAACGCACTTTGAAAAAACATTGCATTTTTCTTTGATTTCCCTTATGTTACTTTCCATAGCAGTACTCCTTTTAATTGGCAATAATCGCTTTATTGCCTTACTGCTAAAACATATGCGAAACAAGCTTGATATATAACTAAC
>JAIDJS010000107.1 GCA_029052085.1 Eubacterium sp. | reverse complement strand
ATATTGATGAGGAGGTTGCCGAGGAGCAGCTGAGAAAAAGAAGAGAAGACAAAATCAATAAGTTCAGACTTTTTGCAAAGGAAGAGGCAGAAAGCGGAAAAATAGATGAAGGAAACAGGATTGTTGCCAAAAGAGCTTCTGACTATACAAACAGAACGAAAATGATGGAGCAGTTTTTCAAGCATAAATCCAGTTACCAGATTGAGGGTGCAATAACACTTGTATTTGGCATAATGCTCGGTCTGCTTTCTGTTTTTCAGAATTCCTATCATCTTCCGTATTTTTTAAGCAATTACAAAGGGTATTACATAACAATGCTTGTAATGTATACTCTTGTTCTTGTAACAAATATAAAAACCATTATTCACGGCTTTAATTTTAAGCGTGGACTCAATTTTGATTTTCCGGTTGCGTTTGCTTCGGTTTTTGTATTCATTCATACGGTGGTACTTTTAATTAACCCTGATATGGCATTGGGTGCGGGTGCTGCTTATCCGCCGGCTATTGCTTTTGCGCTTATGCTGACACTGCTTGGTAAGCGCTGTATGGTTATGCGAATTATAAATGATTACGATTTTCTTTCTGACGGAAAGGATAAATATTCTGTTGAAGATATTGTGAATGAGGTTGATGCAACAATCATATCAAGGAATCTTCTTTCGGGCGCTCCTCTTCTTAAATACAGTGTTAAAACAGATATGCCGACAAGCTTTCTTGAAATCTCCTGTGCTTATGAGCCAACGGATAAGGTTGTAAGAATTCTGGCTCCGGTTATGGTTGCTCTTAATGCAGTTTTATTTGGCGTAGTCGGTTATTTTCAAAAGGATTGGTTTTATGCCTTTAATGTTGCAGCGGCAGGTGTTGTAATCTCCTGCCCGGTTGCGTCCTTGTTGGCAACGAATATTTCTCTTCTCGGTATTTCCCGTTCACTGTCTAAAAAAGGAGCAGTAGTAAACGGTTTTGAAGGAGCGCATGTTGCTCATAAATCAAATGCTCTTGTTATGGAAGCGTCGGATTTATTCGGGGATCGTTCCTGTGATTTACACGGAATAAGGCTGTTTAATAAAACAAAGGTTGATGATGCGCTTTTGTTAACAGCAACGGTTATTATGAAAACCAAAAGCCCGTTAAAGCATGTGTTTGATGATGTTATTGTTGGTAAGCAGGCTATTCTTCCTGAAGTAGATACAGTTATTTATGAGGATAAAATGGGTACATCTGCCTGGATATATCAGAAAAAGGTGCTTGTAGGAAACAGAGATCTTCTGATTCGGCATGGTATATCCGTTCCTAAAGAGGAGTATGAGAATAAATATGCAACGAACGGAAGAAAGGCGCTTTATCTTGCAGTTGCCGGCAAAATTGCAGCTATGTTTGTTGTCAGCTATTCTGCAGATTCTGCCTTAAAAAAGGAACTTAAAAAGCTTGAAAAAAGCGGCATTACTATTCTTTTAAAAAGCTGTGATCCTTATATAAACGAAGAAAGCATTATTGAAATTTTCGGGCTTCCGGAAGGCTTTGTCAGAGTATTAACTGCTTCAAATGCAAGAGTTTTTGAGAAATACAGTGATACGGTTGTTGAAAAAAGCCCTGCGTATGTAGTCCATAACGGAAGCGCACTTGGTTTTATTTCTGCTGTTCGCAGTTCTGAAAATCTTGTGAATACGGAAAGTATGCTTTCTGTGCTTGTTTCATTTGGCTGTGCAATCGGCTTTGGCATCGTTGCCCTGCTGGGTGTTTTAAGCGGAATAAATCAGCTTAATGTTTTAAATGTTATAATTTTCCAATCGGTTTGGAGTATATTTGTCCTTCTTATTTCAAAAATAAGAAGAAGCGGTATTTAAATTAAATCATTTTTAAAGGAGTAATTATTATGAATTTAGAGGGTACAAAAACACAGGCCAATCTTATGGCAGCCTTTGCAGGCGAATGTCAGGCAAGAACAAAGTACACTTATTTTGCCAGTAAGGCAAAGAAGGATGGCTTTGTTCAGATTGCAAATCTTTTTATGGAAACTGCAGAAAATGAAAAGGAGCATGCGAAAATCTGGTTTAAGCTTCTGAACGACGGTATTAAGGATACTGCAACAAATCTTAAGGATGCTGCAGCAGGCGAAAATTATGAATGGACAGATATGTATGCTGAATTTGCAAAGGATGCAAGGGAAGAGGGCTTTGATCATATAGCTTATCTTTTTGAAGAGGTTGCAAAGATTGAAAAGGAACACGAAGAGCGTTATCTTAAGCTTCTTGAAAATGTTGAGGGCGGTCTTGTATTCAGCAGAGATGAAGAAAAAATCTGGAAATGCTCAAACTGCGGTCATATTGTTATCGGAAAGGAAGCACCTGAGGTTTGCCCGGTATGCTCTCATCCTCGTGCTTATTTTGAAATTAAGGCGGAAAACTATTAATCCGGTTTATGTTTTATCAGTTTGAAGATGAAATAACAACAATTGAGCTGGAAGCAATAAATTCACATTATATTACGGCGGGATATGTAACCTTGAATGAATTTGAAAGCATTTATGATTCATTTGGTTTTTCCCGCTTTGCGTTTGATTTTTGCAGGAACAATGCAGGCTTCGGCTCAGCTGTTGAAATTTATGATGATTACAGCTTTGCTGTTTTAAATATCAAAAGCGCAGAAAATGTGAATGAAAACAGCGATTCATTTGCCGTTTTTATAAAGAAAAATGTGCTTATCATTGTTGATATGGCTGATAATGACTGTTCGGTGAGAGATAGCTTTCTTAATTCTCTCGGCCGTTATTCCTGTATTAATATAACGCTTGAAAAGCTTTTGGTTGGCTTTCTTGATAATCTGATTAAAAAGGATAGAAACGCAATAAAAGAAAGTGAACTGGAAATTACAAAGCTGGAAGAGCTTGTTTTGAAAAATAAGGCAACGGACAAGTTTAATTTTTTATTGCTGAATCTGAAGAAAGAGTTTCTGATTCTCCGCAATTCTTATGAACAGCTTATTGATATTGTCGGCTCTCTTGAGGATAATGATAATGAGATTTTTGAGGACGATGATTTAAGGTATCTCTCAAATTTTAAGGATAAGGTAAAAAGGCTTCGTGAGGATATGGATATGCTCAGAAGCTCTGTTTCTCATTTGCAGGATGCCTACTCCGCCTATCTTGATTTGAAAACAAATCATATTATGGGAGTTTTTACTGCTGTTACTACGATATTTTTCCCGCTGACATTGATTGTTGGCTGGTACGGAATGAATTTTGAAAATATGCCGGAGCTTTCATGGAGATTTGGCTATTTGTTTGTGATAGTTGTTTCAATTATCGTAGTTTCGGTTTTAACAATAATAATGAAAAAAAGAAAATGGCTGTAAGTTTTTACAGCCAAGGGTACATAAAAATGGATATTAATTTAACACTCGCATCTGAATTTGGCTTAAAGCCATGGCAGGTGGAAAACACAGTTTCACTTATTGATGATGGGAATACAATTCCTTTTATCGCACGATACAGAAAAGAAGCTACCGGCTCACTTGATGACCAGCTTCTTCGTGATTTTGCCGACAGGCTTGATTACCTCCGCTCTCTTGAAGAGCAAAAGGAAAAGGTTAGGGCAGCAATAACAGAGCAGGAAAAAATGACGGATGAAATATCCGCTGCTATAGATGCTGCAAAAACCTTAACGGAGATAGAGGATATTTATCGTCCGTTTCGTCCGAAAAGGAAAACAAGGGCATCTGCTGCAAAGGAAAAGGGTCTTGAACCGCTTGCTGTTAAAATCTATGAACAGCTTTCGGAAACAGAGCCGTATGCGCTTGCAAATGAGTTTCTGAATGATGAGGTTGAAACAGCTGAGGATGCGATTCAGGGTGCGAAGGATATTATTGCAGAAATGATTTCCGATGATGCAGCAGCAAGAAAACAGCTTAGATATGTCTGCCGTACCCACGCGGATATAAGTGTGTCCTCCTCCGAAGAGGATTTGGGTGTTTATGAAAATTACAGGGATTACCGTGAGCCTGTGTCAAAAATCGCAAATCATCGTGTGCTTGCTGTAAACAGAGCCGAAAAAGAAGGTGTTCTCAAGGTTTCTCTTGATTTGGATAAGCTTCACGGGATGTCTGTTTTAACAGGGCTTCATGTTAAAAACGGAAGTAAATCAGCTGATTTGGTTCGTGAAGCGGCTGAGGATGCGTATACTCGTCTTGTTTTTCCAAGCATTGAAAGGGAAATCAGAAATGAGCTTACGGACAGGGCAAGCACGGAATCTATCAAGGTTTTTGCAAGAAATACTGCAGAGCTTTTAATGCAGCCTCCCGTTAAGGGAAGGGTTACAATCGGTCTTGATCCCGGTTACAGAACGGGCTGTAAGGTAGCTGTGGTTGACGAAACCGGTAAAGTGCTTGATACGGCGGTTATTTATTGTGCGCTCCCTCACAGCAAAATAGATGAGGCAAAGGAAATTATTAAATCGTTGGTTAAAAAGCACAATGTTAAAATGTTTGCAATCGGAAACGGAACAGCCTCTCATGAAACAGAGGTATTCGCTGCCGATGTTATCAAAGAGCTTGATTGTGGGATTACATATATGGTTGTAAGCGAAGCAGGAGCCTCCGTTTATTCGGCATCAAAGCTTGCTTCCGAGGAATTTCCTCAGTTTGATGTTTCGCTTCGTTCGGCAGTGTCTATCGCAAGAAGATTGCAGGATCCGCTTGCCGAGCTTGTTAAAATAGATCCTATGGCAATCGGTGTCGGTCAGTATCAGCACGATATGCCGAAAAAAGAGCTGGCAGGTGCGCTTGACGGCGTTGTTGAGGATTGTGTAAACTCTGTTGGTGTTGATTTGAATACGGCTTCTCCGTCGCTTCTGAATCGTGTTGCAGGCATTTCCTCTGCCATAGCAAAAAATATTGCTGCTTACAGGGAAGAAAACGGTTCTTTCAAATCACGTTCAGAGCTTAAAAAGGTTTCTAAATTAGGACCGAAAGCGTTTGAACAGTGTGCAGGCTTTTTAAGAATATCCAATGGTAAAAATGTGCTTGATAATACTGCCGTTCATCCTGAATCTTACGATGCTGCAAAGAAGCTTTTAAAGCTTTGCGGTGTTTCGGATGAGGATGTAAAAAATGGCAATATATCTGTTTTGAAGAAAACGGTTGAAACAGAGGGTACTGCTGCTTTGGCAGCACAGCTTGATATCGGTGAACCAACCCTTGTTGATATTGTTTCGGAAATCAGCAAACCCGGCAGGGATCCAAGAGAAGAATTACCCCAGCCGCTTCTTCGTACAGATGTTATAGGTATTGAGGATTTAAAGGCAGGTATGGAGCTTAAGGGTACTGTAAGAAATGTTATAGATTTCGGTGCATTTGTTGATGTCGGCGTTCATCAGGACGGCTTGGTGCATATTTCTCAGATAACAAACCGTTTTATCAAGCATCCGTCCGATGTTCTCAAAGTCGGCGAAATCGTAACCGTCTGGGTGCTTTCTGTTGATGTTGACAAAAAACGTATTGCTCTTACAATGAAAGAGCCAAAAGAGAATAAATAATAAAAAAACACTGAACAGTTTTCTGCTCAGTGTTTTTGCTTTGATAGTCTTAATAAATTTGCCATTGTTGCAGTAAATGTAAAAAAACAATGCTCTTTTTTATTGCTATTCATAAATATAAATAGTATACTTGAAAAGAAAGGGGCTGCAATTTATGCAAAATGAAATTACGAAAAGGCAAAAACTTCTTGATGAAAACGGAAATCTTACCAATCCCGGCTGGTGCAGAAGAAATTTGTATGATTACAATATCGAAAATCGTTCCGTAAGCACAATGAGGCTTAAGGAATGGGATTTCTATCAAATCTGCAACGGCGAGATTATGATACAGCTTAATATTTTTAATATTTCTCTTGCAACTGCCTTAACCTTTGGCTTTGTGGATTTGAAAACAGGCAGAAAGTTTGATACGATGGCGCTTGAGCTTTTTACCCCTTGCAAAAACAGGCTCAATCCGAACGGCGATTGTAAAAACTATTTTGAATACAGTAAAGGGAAAACGAAAGCTGTTTTTGATGTTACTGAAGATTGCCATCATCTGAAATTTGAGGGCTATGCAAAGGGACAAAAGATTGAAGCAGAGTTTTACTGCAGCAGACTGCCGAATCACGAAAGCATAACAATTGCAACGCCGTTTGAAAAACAGGGTCACTTTTTCTATACAAATAAAATCAACTGCCTGAATACATATGGCTCATTGAAATACAGCAGCGAAACATGGGATTTTTCAAAGGATAATACATTTGCTGTGCTGGACTGGGGCAGGGGAATATGGCCGCATTCCAATATGTGGTACTGGGCAAACGGAAGCACATTTATTAATGATAAAATTTTCGGCTTTGAATTAACATGGGGCTTCGGAAATACTGAAAAAGCAACTGAAACAGCGTTGTTTTATGATGGGATATGTCATAAAATCAGCGATGTGCATCTTGAAAAAGATCCGGAAATCGGCGGAAAATGGATGGAGCCATGGCATTTTATCAGTGATGACGGCAGGCTTGATCTTACAATGATACCGTTTTATGATAACATTACAAATATGATGCCGTTTCATCTTGTTGGTATGAATACGCATCAGGTGCATGGCTTGTGAAGCGGAACTGTTGTTCTTGATGACGGAACAAGGCTTGAAATAAAGGATATGTATGCGTTTTGCGAAAAGGTTTACAATAAATGGTAAAAGAAAAGACATTCCTTTATGTGCAGGTACGATAACGAAGTTTTAAACCAAAGGACTATATTGTTCTTTAGTTTATTTTATGCTATTATTTATTAAGAGATAAATCGGAAGTTGTGGGGGACATTAAAGTGAAGAGAAAATGTACAATATTTAAAATTATAAAATGGATAGCACTTGTTATTATGGCATTGATTGTGACATTCTTTTTAGTTAGAGCGATAGGGAAAGCAATTTACAACAAGACTCCAGATGGTGGTATTAACAAGTCGATGTATATTGATGTTAATGGCACGAAGCAGTGGATTAATATTTATGGGGAGGACATAGACAATCCCGTCTTGCTTTATTTGCATGGTGGTCCAGGTTCGGCAACAAGTGATATTGATTATGCGTTTACGAGAAAATGGGCAGATGTATATACTGTGGTAACATGGGATCAGCGTAATTGTGGAAAAAGCTATGATGCAGAACAGAATGATATCGTGTTGACACGAGAATTATTTATGACAGATGGAAAGGAAGTAACAGAGTTTATACTGGATTACCTTTCGAAAGATAAGATTACAGTTCTTGGACATTCGTGGGGATCTATTTACGGAGCAAATCTGGTACTTGAATACCCCCAATATTATGAGTGCTTTATTGGAACAGGACAGCTTGTTGATTACTTGGCAAATGAGGAGGCTTTTAGGCAGGAAGCAATATTGTGGGCTGAGGGTGACGAGGAAGCTCTGAAATTAGTAAATCAATTAACACCTGACAATGTTACTATGGAACATATTAGTGCAAGAAATACAATTATGCAAAAATATGGCTATGACATGATGGTAAATGGTTCTGATTATAATTTAGTTACAACAATAATATTTAATCCGAACTATTCTATCATTGATTGGATAAACTATTTCAAGAGAGATATGAGTGTATATTTGGATTTTTTTGCTTCCAAGGAATTTGCTTCGTTCTCTTTGAAAAATAGAGTTGATTATCAAGTGCCATTCTATAATATAAATGGAGATAAGGACTATCAAACAAATTACAAATTAGCACAAGAATATTTCGAAGAAGTAAACGCACCATATAAACATATGTTTATGATGGAAAATATGACGCATGGTTTATTAGAATCGGATTCAGAAGGTTTTTCTGAGATTATTCATCAAATTGCAAAAATGGAAAGAGAGAGATAAATTTCAGTTTATTGAGCCAACCGTAAATATAATACTGTAGCGAGCATCGGATTTTGATATACAAATCCGTATAAAAACCACGAACAAAAAATGTTCGTGGTTTACTTCGTTGTGACACCTCAACTTAATGGAATGTCTTTTGGGTTTTTATAATTAACATGCAAATTCTGCTTCTCTTTTTTTGATATCCTTTCTGAACAGTAATTTAAACAAGGTTCTGACAAGCGGCTGAATGAAAAACAGCTGTGTAAAGAAAGCAAACGGGAAGTTGAAGCAGACAAGCTTAAGCCAGTTTGCAAGGAATGTAATTACATTGAAGCCTTCATAAAACGGATAATAGAAAATGGCTGCAAGAAGGCTCATTGCGGGGCACATAAGACCAACCGTTGCGCAGATGATTGCTGATTCAAAAATCATATGGTGGGTTGATTTCATATCAAAAATCTTTGATGCAAGCCTGAAGGATAACGGACTGCCCATGATAACCTCAAGCACGTATGCGCAGGCAAATTCAATAAGGATAATTGCCCATATCGGAAGCATTTTTCCGAACATATAAACGCCGCCCTGATTGTTTATAGCTTCAATTACTCCGGAAGCGCTGTTGATTTCCATTAATGTGCTGCCGTTTACAACATAAAGGCTGTAAAATACATAAGCGTGAACGGTGATTACAACAGTTAAAAATGCAAATACCATTCTTTGAAATTGATTTCTTGGCATAATAATGCCCTCCTTTAGTTACTTTTTTGCATAAAAAATACAAGTAGTCTGCACCTATCTGAAAATAATTAAACATATTCCGTAATCAGATTTATGTGCAAAGCACTACTTGTGTCGTTATGCGTTTATTAAATTTTTCTATATTGCTTTAGAATTATATCACTGCAAATTTAAAAAAGTCAAGAAAAAATATTTTTTTGCAGACAGTTTGGCTTTTATTTCCGAAAATGAGCAGTTTTTTGAAACAGCAGACAATAAAGATTTTACCAAAGATATTGAAATGCAGATGATTGTTAACAGTCTGCCGGGGCAGGACAAGGAAATGATTGAACTTAAAAAGCTTGGTTTTTCAAGCTGGGAAATCGGCAAAATACAAGGTGTTTCCGCCTCTGCAATTCGAACAAGAATGCAAGGGATAAGAAATAGATTAGATAAAGTATTTCATAAGTAATATAATGTGTCCTGTACGGATACAAATTACCGCTTACATATGAATTCTGTATAGCATTAATAACACAACAAAAGCGTTGAGATTTGGTATCTCAACGCTTTTAATTCATAATATTGATAATAGATTCGTTACTTTATGTATCAGTTTTTCGTCATATATCTTATCTTGTTGTTCATGGAGTATTTGGTCTAATTCGTGAATACTACTTATTACGCACTCATCTTCAACAGGACTATTATGATTAATGAAATAGGTATAACCTTTTATCCAAATTCTTATATTATTATTCTTTAAATACTTAGACAAAATATAAATCTGTCGTTTTGTTTGCTTGATTGGATTTCGCACTGTTTTTGTAAATACATTACCACCCGGAGAAACTTTTTCCTTAATCCACTCGTAATCATCAATACCGCCATAAAGTTTTCCGTTATAATTCTTAATTTCAATAATAAAAATACCATTTTTATTTATAATCAAGTAGTCAATTTCTGTTTCCTTTCCATCTACATCCAAGATGATATTATTGAGAAGAATATCATCACTGTGAAGAATGTTGCTGATAATATTGTTGAATATTGCTTCACCTCTATAACCGGCAAATTTAATCTCTCTTTGTTCATAATTATAATCAGAATCATATTCATCTTTTGATTTAATTTTAAAAACTATAACAACGATAGCAATGAATAATGCAATGCCTATAATATATTCCATATAATTGTTTTCCTTTGGTTTTCAATCTGCCCATTTATTTTTCTTAACTATAATAATATAATAACAATAGTACATAATCAATATTTTTGTTTCATACAATTTTTTTACATTTAATGATAAAAGCCGAGAGCTATAAGCTCTCGGCTTTATGTTGTAT
>JAIDJS010000106.1 GCA_029052085.1 Eubacterium sp. | reverse complement strand
GTCTGACATACATCTTATTGGTAGCGTTGATATACTTTGAAGGCAACCCCCCGGAATTATTTACACCTTATTTTATAAAGAGATTTTCATACAAGCAGATTATGATATTCTATCAGCTTTCAAGAGCTCTTTGCTACACCGTAATCGTTTGCAGCTATCTGTTCTGCGGAGATAATCTTGTTCTCTGCGGCACATTAAGCGTTGTAATGCTGTTCATTACAGAAATGGTTCAGACTGTTCCGAAATCCGTTTCCTACGATATGGATGTCCGTATCAACGACTATCAGATGTATCTGTCCGGAGAAAGGCTTGAAAGCTTTTCAGGTGTATTCGGCTGGTTTACAGGACCAATTACCTCTTTTGTTGGTATGATTATTCCGATTTTACTTTTAAAATTCGGTTTCAACAGCAACTGGGATGTATTGTTTATAGACTCCTCAAGAATTAAAATTATTGTAATACCTATTGTATTTGATATTGTCGGCTACCTTCTTATGACAATCCCGTATATGTTCTGGGATTATGACGATGATAAACAGAGTAAGGTTATTGAGGTTCTTCGCCGAAGAGAGGAAGTAACACGAAAGCTGTATAACAAAGAGCATAATATAACGGAAGATAACGAGGCTGAAATTTCAGCAATATCTGAAGAAAAAGAGGTTGAGGAGGTAATGTCATGAAAAAGAAGCAGAAAGAAACTGAAGTAAAAGACGATTTCCTCACTCAGGAAGCTAAGGAAGAACAGGAAGCTGCTGCATATACACTTGACATTCCGGATGATGAAATATGGACCTATCAGATTGAGGGACTGCAGGCTCCGCACATCAACCAACCATTCAAAAACGCAGCAATGAAAAAATTCATCGTTGTTCTTGTTCTTATTGTTGCAATCGGAATGGCAATGTATTTCTCGGTTCGTGCAGTTCACAGTGATACATATGAATACAAAGCACTGGAGGACGGAACCTACGAACTTGTTAAATTCTCAAATCCAGGTGATATTACCGATATTGTAGTGGATTATGTTGTTGATATTGAAACCGGCGAAAAAGATACCTCAAAGCCGATTTCCGTTATTGATGAATATGCGTTCA
>JAIDJS010000105.1 GCA_029052085.1 Eubacterium sp. | reverse complement strand
GAATAACATATAAAAATCCCGAAATTTTTATAAAATCAAAAAATGAAGAAACCTATAGCTGTCCAACTCTTAATGGTTCGGATTTGCTATAGGTATTTCATATGGTGGAGCATAGGGGACTTGAACCCCTGACCCCCACACTGCCAGTGTGGTGCGCTCCCAGCTGCGCTAATGCCCCAAATGGTGGAGATGGCGGTAATCGCTCGGTGAGCTTCTGCGCTCACCGACACGCCGCGCCTAAAAACAGTCCGCCGGACTGTTTTCTTAACGGCTGTTTCGATTACTATTCACTTTGTCTTGGAAAAGAGTACCTAACAGCACCCTTTTCAAAATGGTGGAGATGGCGGTAATCGAAACCGCGTCCTGAAACATATCCTCAAGGCTTTCTTCGTGTGCAGTTTGTTCTTTAAGTTATCCCCTCACAAAACGGCAACAAACAGCCTTTTTGCTACGGTAGGCTCTTATACCTGATGAAAGCCGAGCCAATCTTTCATTCATGTTCGCCACTAAGTCGACGCCTTATTCAATGCCGTGGCACTCACTGATAAGACGAAAGCTGCAATTAGGCAGCTAAAGCTACTGAATTATTTTTGTCAGTTAATTTTAAAGTGTTACTTTTAAAGCGGTGCAACTCCGCTACACGCTTACCAAGATTCCCTGCCCCAGTCGAAATCCTTTCATCCCCATATTAAGAGCTGCCGTTAACATTTCAGCTACCGACAACTTGTTTTAATAGCGTTCTTTCAATGCTCTGTCTATTGTTCTTTCTGCATCTCTTTTGGCTGCAACCTCACGTTTATCGTGAAGCTTTTTACCCTTGCAAAGCCCGATTTCAAGCTTTGCTCTTCCATTCTTTATATAAAGCTGAAGCGGAACAATACTTAAACCCTGCTGCTGACTTTGACCAAACAGCTTCATAATTTCTTTTTTATGAAGCAAAAGTTTTTTCTTTCTCATCGGATCTCTGTTAAATATATTGCCCTGCTCATAAGGTGAAATATGCATACCGATTGCAAACATTTCTCCATTATCAACACTGCAGAAGGAATCCTTTAAATTCACTCTTCCGTTTCGGATTGATTTAATCTCCGTTCCGTAAAGCTCAATACCTGCTTCATATGTTTCAAGAACAAAATAATCGTGATAAGCTTTTTTATTTCTTGCGATTACCTGCTCTGTTTCCTTATTATTCAAGCTTACCACTCCTTTTTATCAGGCAACAAAAAGAAAACAAACTTAATAAAACTTACTGATTTTTCTTCATTGCCTCAATTCAAATTTAAATTATATAAGACTTCTGCCCTCTATCGCTCTTGAAAGGGTAACCTCATCCGCATATTCAAGATCACCGCCGACAGGAACACCATAGGCCAGCCTTGAAACCGTTATGCCCATTGGCTTAAGCAGACGGCTGATATACATAGCCGTAGCTTCCCCCTCAACGGTTGGGTTTGTAGCCATAATAACCTCTTTAACCTCGCCATCTGAAAGACGGGCAAGAAGTTCTTTAATCCTTATCTGATCCGGACCTTTATTTTCCATAGGCGATATTGCCCCATGCAAAACATGATAAGTTCCCTTAATGATATTTGTTCTTTCTATCGCCATAACATCACGGGGATCTTCAACAACGCAGATTTCGCTTTTATCCCTTTTTTCATTTTTACAGATAGAACATAAATCATCATCTGCAAGGTTGCAGCAGATTTTACATTGCTTTATTTTAGTGTGTGCATCAGTTATTGCTGCAGCAAAGGCATTCGCCTCCTCATCACTTAAGCCAAGAACGTAATATGCCATTCTTTGAGCAGATTTATGCCCTATGCCCTGCATTCTCTCAAACTGATCTATTAAATTCTGAAGAGGTGCCAAATTATAAGCCATAACTACTCCTTAATGCTTTTTAGAGCCCCGGAATATTTAATCCGCCTGTAACGGAATTCAGCTCTCGCTCTGATTCTTCCTCTATCTGGCGCATTGCTTCATTCAGAGCAGCAACCAGCATATCCTCAAGCATTTCAACATCCTCAGGATCAACCACCTCAGGATTTATACCAATAGCCTTAATCTCATGCTTGCCTGTTACAGTAACCTCTACCATTCCGCCGCCTGACGAAACGATATATTCCTTTTCTGCAAGCTCAGCCTGTTTTTTTTCAATATTCTCCTGCATTTTCTGAGCCTGTCTGAGCATATTCTGCATATTCTGCGGGCCGCCGCCCATTCCCTGCGGAAGTCTTGCTTTCATATTCTTTCTCCTTTATTTTAAAATTTATTCAATATTTACATTAATATTGCCCTGTACCTTTGAAATTAAATCTTCAAGAGGGTCTTTTTTTTCGTTCTTTTCTTCACTGTTTTTGAAAATTCCAAGCTTATACCTTTTGCCCGTAACATCAAAAATAGCCTGTTTGATTGCTTTTTTATGCGTTGGCATGGCAATAAACTGCTTCAGAGTCGGATTTGCGCTTTCAAAAAGAAAATGCTCGCCTCTTATATATGCCGTTGCATCATTTAAAATACCATAAATTCCGATATCGGTTTTATAGATAATTTCCATAAATTCAGCCCATTCGGAAAATTCGGTCTGAACAATCTCCTGCTGAACGATTGCCGTATCGGCAGGCAATACTGCAGATGTCGCATCAACAGTTCCCTCTTCAAATGGTGGATTCAATGAATTTTCAGGTTCCAAAGCCTCGTACGTCTCCGTCGGCTTTTCTATATCAAAGCCTTCCTTCTTATCCGATTTCTCTTCTGGTTGAGAAAGAATGGCAGGTTGAACAGGCTGATGTACGCTTTCCTCTTTCGGCTGCTCACTTACAACGGTTTTAACAGGCTGCACAGGAGCAAAGCTTACTCCGTTTTTAACAGCTCTTTCAAGTGACGCAATTCTATCTAAAACAGCCTCCATTGACGCATCAAGCTTCGGCTGGCAAAGCTTTACAAAGCACATTTCCATTTCAATTCGGGAATTTGCTCCGCCCTTTATAATTGTTAAAGTATTTTGAAACAAATCAAGCGCAAAAATAATCTTTGCAAGTGTAAAATGTTCGGCACTTTTAAGGATTGTATCATATTCATCATCCGTGCAGATAATCAGTTCTCTGCTTTTCTTAACCGTTTTAACAATAAGAAAGTTTCGGAAATGATTTATCATTTCAACGCAAAGACGTTCCATATCATAACTATTCTGATGAAGGCTGCTGATAACATTCAGCGCTTCTCCGCTGTTTTGATTACAAACAGCATCCGAAAACTTATACAATGCTTCCCTGCCGGCGATACCTGCAACCTCGGAAACAAGTTTAGAATCAATATACCTGCCCCTGCCTGCACACTGATCCAGAATAGAAAGCGCATCCCTCATTCCGCCATCTGCAATTCGGGAAATAAGAATCGCCGCATCACCATCAAGCTGCATATTTTCAAAACCGGCAACCTCTTTTAACCGCAATGCCATTGTTTCAGGCTGAATACGCTTGAAATCAAAACGCTGACAGCGGGAAAGAATGGTTGCAGGAAGCATATGCACCTCCGTTGTTGCAAGGATAAAAATAACATGCTCCGGCGGCTCTTCCAGCGTTTTAAGAAGTGCATTGAACGCACCCTTGGAAAGCATATGCACCTCATCTATAATATAAACTCGGTATCTTCCTCTTGTTGGGGTATAATTTGCCTCTTCTCTTAAATCACGGATATTATCTACACCATTGTTTGAAGCCGCATCAATTTCAACAACATCATAAATACTGCCGCTATCAAGCCCTTTGCAAACCTCGCATTCATTACAGGGCTCACCATTTTCATTATGCTCGCAGTTTACGGCCTTTGCAAGAATTTTTGCGCAGGTTGTTTTTCCTGTTCCTCTTGAACCTGTAAAAAGATAGGCGTGGGATATTCTGTTTTCTTTAATTTCATTAATCAGTGTTGATGTAACATGCTCCTGACCATAAACATCTGAAAACACTTTAGGACGATATTTTCGATATAAAACCTGATACATAATTCCCACCGCCTTTTAAACAAAAAAATTGCAGCTGCATTCTTGGCGTAACGTACAGACTTGTCTGCGGCGCACAGAATAATCCACTTATTGCTGCTCGGTTCCCCGCCTGACAAGGTTCGTAGCATCCCGTCGCACAGGGCCCATACGCTACGCTAAAAATGCAACCGCTTATTTTAATGATAATATTATATACTATTTTTACTCTGAAATCAATACCTTTTCTATTTCAGCAAAATAGATATAATGCATGTCATTATCACTGTACCATTTTTCCTTGATATCGCTGTCAATAAAACTTTTTTCATCAAGCAGCTGACACGCCATTTTTCTGCAAATCAAGATGATTTTCGCCTCTTCAAAATAAGGCGCATTTTCGGAATAAACAGGCGTAAGCCCTGTTTCCGTAATTTTATCATAATCTCTTCCACTTTTTGAGCCGCAGAATTTTAAGGCAGCCTTGCTTTCTTCCTTTAAAAAACAAAGTGAAAAATGAGTTTCTTTATCAATCAAGCCTTTTGTATATCTGCTTTCACGAACATAAACTGTTGCTGTATCCTTGCCCCAAAGCTCGCCGATTCCGCCCCATGACACTGTCATAGGATTACAGCTGTCGCCATCCTTTGCAGTAAGAAGCGCCCAATCCTCCGAAATAAGCTTTACCACATTTTCCTTTATATCTTTTACACTGATTTCTTTCATAGCTAACACCTCTTTAATATTATATTAAACTGATATTTAAAAATCAACCAAAAACACCCGACAGTTTACACTATCGGGTATAAAATTTCATTTTAAGAATTACCAGCTTCCGCCGCCTCCGCCGCCTGAGCCGCCGCCTGCGAAGCCACCTCCGCCACCGGAAAAGCTACCGCCGGATGAACTTTGAGGTGCAGATGTCATAGATGCTGCGGCTGAATTATAGGTGCTGTTCATAAAGTGCCAGAAAATCATTCTGTCAAACACCGTACCGCCATACCACTGAGGCGGTTCAAGCGCAATGCTTTCAAAGTTTTTAGTCCACTTATCTGATACGCCCAGTACATAAGCGTAAGGCAGAATATCATAATAATATTCAGGATTTTCTTCAACAAGCATCTCCAGCTTTTCTTTTTCGGCAGTTTCAAGAAACTTTTTAAATCCCATTATTCTTTGAAGATATTCATGCCCCTTATCCGTTCTTCTTCTGATAAAGAAAGAAAAAACAAGGGAAACAATTGCTAAAGCAATTCCGGCAGCTAGTGCAATTGTTTTTTCGCCGCCTCCGATAGTTCCGGAATGTATAAAGCAGGCTGCTATGCCTCCTGCAACAGAAAGCAGAATTCCAAGCATAACAAGCTTCTGAGATTTGGAATCAAATACCAGTTTTCTGTTTTCCGAAGTATTTACCATATTCGTTATTTTTTCAATTGTTTTATAAAATTTATTCTGCAAATCCTTTGAAGTAACGCTTGTTTTATTGATTTTAAACAAACCATTGAAGAAAATATGCTTGCATTTATCATGCCCGTTATATACAGGAAGAACTTTTTCAATTACAAAATCTGTTTTCGAACCGATAAACTTCTTTTTCTCCACCTGATTGATTTTAATATAGCCCTCATTGGCAAGCTCTATCATAAGAGGAATCGTATCCCTGCCTGCAACCATACCGCTTTTCCAGAAAGCAACATCAAGACTGCTCATATTATCGGGAGGATAGAATTCAACTACCTCAACAACCTTTTTATCCCTGCCGAATTTAGACCAGAGAATTAAAACGGCTATCAGCACGGCAAGAGGAATAAGCACCATAACAGCAAGCCTTGCATAATAAGCTGCCATATTAAAATAGAAATATCCCTCCGGAAGCTCAAGTCTTAAGGTTAATGCTTCATACGGATCAAGCTCCTTCGTTACCTTTCCGCTTATTTCATTACCAATCACTTCATACTGTATCGTATCTGTGCCTGCAGTGCCGTAAGTTCCTGTTGAAAGGCCAACCCTTTCAGCATCAAATTCTTTCGGCATAGTAACATGAAAGGTTACATTATCAATATAAGTATCCCATTCATCGCCGATGATGTTGAAATAAAGCTCATCAAAACCTTCTCCTATATCCTTGCCCATAACATAGGAATAGGAAATCAAATAATCGTGAGGGCCAAGAACTGTTCTGTCCTCATCGCCTATCTGAACAACATAATAATTGCCCTCTGTATAAGAATCATAATTATCGCTTACGGAAAGATTTTTTACCTTTGCATTGGTAACACCCTTAGAACCATCTGCCCGTTCAACAGAGTTTGTTGTTGGGATTTTTCTGAATATACCATGCTTTGCAACATTGAAATAAGCAGAAATTTTCTCTGTTATTTCAAGCGTATTATTTTCAAGCACATTGATTGAAACATCATAGCTTTCAAAATAATAATCCATATAAGGATGCTTTTTATCCGCATAAGAAGGCTCTATATCAAGAGCAAAAGCAGAAACAGATGAGGAAGCAAGCAGCACAAGCGTTATTAAAAAAAGAGAAACTTTTTTAACCCATTTCATTAAAATTCCACCTTTACAGCTTCTCTTTCAGCAGTATTTTCAACAGCAAACATCTGCTTTGACTTAAAATTAAACATAGATGCAATAATGCTTGACGGAAACATCTGAACCTTATTGTTATAAAGCTTAACTACTGCATTGTAGAATTTTCTTGCATTTGCAATATCATTTTCAGTGCCGTTAAGCTGATTCTGAAGATTCATAAAGTTCTGATTTGCCTTTAAATCGGGATACTGCTCTGCAACAACATGAATGCTTGCAATGCCTTTTGAAAGTTCCTTGTTTGCTTCAATTTTTTCCTCATCGGATAAATTGTTATATCCGCCGTTTCTTGCCGCAATGACCTTTTCAAGCGTTTCAGCCTCATGCTTTGCATAGCCCTTAACTGTTGAAACAAGATTAGGAATTAAATCCCAGCGCTTTTTAAGATAAACATCCATAGTAGCGAAGGCTTCATCAACGGAGTTTCTTTTTCTGATAAGTGAATTGTAGGTTGTACCGATATAGATTGCAATAAGAACTACAAGCACAACAATGGCAATAATTGCATATTTCATAATCATTTTCCTTTCTTGATTAAAACTATGACAATATTTTATCACACTTCAATATAATAAACAATATTTTTCATAAAGAAAAACGGGCGGCTGATAGCCGCCCCTACAATTATTTATAATTTATACACCCGAATAAGCGCTGAAGCCGCCGTCAACAGGAATGCTTACACCGGTAATAAAGCCGCTGTACGCTTCATCACAAAGGAAAAGAAGAGCACCGTCAAGCTCCTCTGCCTCGCCGAAGCGATTCATAGGCGTTGCAGCAAGAATTTTCTTGGAGCGCTCTGTAGGCGTGCCATCCTCATTCCAAAGAAGCGTTTTGTTCTGATTTGTTGAGAAGAAGCCCGGAGCTATCGCATTAACACGAATTCCGACAGGAGCAAAATGAGTAGACATCCATTCCGTGAAATTCTTAACGGCTGCCTTGGCTGCCGAATAAGCAGGAATTCTTGTCAATGGTCTGTAAGCGTTCATAGAGGATACCATAACAATACAGGCATTTTTCTTTTCAACCATATCACGGGCAAAAACCTGAGTAGGAATAAGCGTACCGAGGAAATTAAGATTGAAAACAAAGCTGATACCCGATGGATCAAGATCAAAGAAGGTTTTAACATTTTCATCCTTCTGAAGAAGGTCTATCTTTTCAAGCGTATCCTTTGTAGTTGTACCCTTTGGATTATTCCCGCCCGCACCGTTTAACAGAATATCACAGGTGCCGAGTTTTTCGGCAATTATATCTCTTGCTTTCTGCATAGAATCCAATTCAAGAACATTGCAGGCTACAGCAATAGCCGTACCGCCGTCAGCATTAATTTCATCAGCACATTTCTGCGCTGCCGCTTCATTCAAATCCAGAACAGCAACCTTACAGCCCTGCTTTGCAAGGGTTTTTGCGAATGCTCCGCATAACACACCGCCGCCGCCTGTTACAACGGCAACTCTTCCGTTTAAATTTTCGTGTTTCATTTTGTTATTCCTTTCTGCTTTTTTCAACTGCTTCCCACAAGCCGTTAAGATAGCTTACACCAAGCGCTCTGTCATAAAGTCCATAGCCGGGTCTGGCTACCTCGCCCCAGATCATTCTTCCGTGGTCAGGACGAATATAGCCGTCAAAGCCAACCTCCTGAAGAGCCTTAACAATTTCGTACATATCAAGTGAGCCTGCATTGCTTTCATGAGAGGTTTCATTAAACCATTGATTATTAATTGAAACATTGCGAAGATGCGCAAAATAAATTCTGTCTGAAATAACAGGATCCCTGATGATATCAACCATATCATTCTTCGGGCTTGCACCAAGCGAGCCTGTGCAAAGCGTAATGCCGTTATATTTACTATCAACCATTGTTAAAAGCTTTTTAATAGCCTCTTTGCCTGTAATAATACGGGGAAGCCCAAAAATGCTCCATGGCGGATCATCGGGATGAATTGCCATTTTAACATCGCATTCCTCGCAAACAGGCATAATTGCTTCAAGAAAATATTTTAAGTTTGCCCACAAATCATCCGCAGTAACACCCTTATATTTTTCAAAAAGCTCTTTAATTTCACCCATTCTTTCTGTTTCCCAGCCGGGCATTGCATAGCCGTTTGAATTACTGTCTATCTCCCTGAACATATCCTCAGGTGATTTACCCTCTACCTGCTTGCCGTCATAACAAAGGCAGGTTGAGCCATCGGGAAGAGGCATATAAAGATCTGTTCGTGTCCAGTCAAAAACCGGCATAAAATTATAACAGATACATTTAACACCAACCTTGGAAAGATTTTTTATTGAGATTTTATAATTTTCAATAAGTTTATCTCTTGTCGGCAAACCAAGCTTAATATCCTCATGTACATTAACGCTTTCAATACACTCCATTGAAAGCCCCGATGCTGTAATTTCATCATACATTTTCTGAACTCTGTCCATTGTCCACGCTTCACCCGCAGGCAAATCATGAAGGGCAGGAACAACACCGACTACATTCGGAATCTGCTTAATCTGCTCAAGGCTTATGGTATCAAGCCCTGTGCCGAACCAGCGAAAAGTCATCTGCATATATATTTCTACCTCCTGTTTTTTTTCATTGTTATTCTATCATATAAAAAAATTTTTTCAATAATAAAGAAAAATTTTCCAACAGAGTTAATGATTTGTTTATATAACTATTTACTGAACAACAGTTCTGTTTCCTCGCCGATATCCTGAATATATTTATATTTTCCTGTTATGGTGCAGCCATCATCCCTCATATCTATTCTAACATCCTCCGATAAAATTTCACATCCGGCAAGCTCCTCCGTCTTCTTTTTCTCCAGCTCTGATTTTGCAAGAGCCTCAAGCTCGGCATCGCTTATTGACACCGTTTGCGTTTTAAAATAATCACAATGATTTTTTATAATACCTATCGGCAGACGATACTTATTGATAACCAAATATGTTTTGTCTGTTTCCTCTATAGCATTCCCCAAATCCTTTTGAAAATAAAAAGGAAGCTCCATTCCGAAGATAAAAAGAGAATTATAATCCTTGCTGTAGGTTGAAATTCTTTCATCCTGATTTCGGCTTATATTGATGGAAATTTCATCATCAACCTCTGCAAACACACTGCCATACGCATGGGTATAATGATTTTTTTCATCAACCTCGCTTTCACGAACACCTGAAATCAGCAAATCCCCTGCTGTTACGGCTTCTCCTTCCTGAACCGCAGCCCAGCCGCCAAGCACTTCAAGGCGAACAATTACCCCGTCCTTGGCAGCTTTAACATTCGTAGTTTTATTGTTATCGACAAGCTTTGGCTTGTTTACGGTTTCATTTATTTCAATAGAAGCCGTGGAACCGATTTTATTAATTGAAATCCAAGCAACATCCTCAAAATCTGCCATAATTGCAATTTCAAGCTGTTCTTTATCAATACTATCCCAGCGTGTACCTATCTTAAAGCCGTTTTTAGCAAGATAATCAACAATTTTAACCTCTGTTACTCTATTATTACCTGAAACCGTTATATTCCAGACAAATCCGCCCATAAATGAAACAAAGAAAACCAAATAAAGAATTCCTACAAAAAATCCCCATCTGTTATTCAATGGAGAAAGCAAAAACGGAAATCCCTTTCGTTTGAAAATTTTAACCCTGCCGCCATGAGAAAAAGCAATCCGATGAAGAGCCTTATATGTTTTTATCTTTGCCTCTGCTGTTAATTCGCCATTTTTAACACATATATTTTTTAAATATATTCCCTGTTCATAGCAATCGTTTATAAAATCTTCTCTGAATCCGCCGATATAGCTGAATTTAACATATCCTAAAAGCCATCTGAAAAATCTAATCAGCATCCGAAAACTCCACACTTAAAATCGTTCCCTGAACAACGGCGCCCTCTGTTGTCAGAGAATTGATATGCAAATCATAGCCCAAAAAGGTAACCGCTCTTTTACCGATATTAAGTTTTATTTTGTCTGACGAATATTCAATTATTGATTTTAATCCGTCTACAACGCATTCAAAATTACCGATAATTTCAAGATGAGGCTCGCCTGTGTAATACTCAATCGGAAAATCCGTAAGCTCTCTTAACGATATTTTTTTCATAAAATCACCATTAATTTATATGAATTATATAGGTGATAATATGAAGATAAAAAAAGAATTCATTGAGCTTATATTCTTATTTTCGGCAGCAATCCTCCTTATAGCCTTTTCTTCAAGTGCAAAAAGCGGAGCATTTAACGGACTAGAAATGGCAGGCAGGATTGTCATCCCGTCCCTTTTGCCGCTTTTGATTATTATTAATTTGATTTCTAACGCTGAAACAAAAAATATTATAGAAAAAATATTGTCTCCGTTTACAGAAAAAATTCTTCGGCTGCCGAGAAGCACAGGCAGCGCTGTATTTTTCGGATTGATTGGAGGATATCCGACAGGTGCATTATTAACTGACAGCCTTTACAGCAATGAGGATATAGACAGCGAAACAGCAAAAAGACTTTTAAGATTTAATGTAAACGGCGGAGCTGCATTTATTATCACGGCAACAGGCACTTCCGTTTTAAAAAGCCAAAAGGCAGGTATTATCCTTTTTGCTTCAACAACTGCCGCAGCACTTCTTATTGCATTTTTAACATCGTTTCGTTACAAAAAAATCAATTATCCCGCTCCTGGCTACTGTTCTCTTTCCCTTGGAGAAGCTTTAAATAAAAGCACTGAAAATTCCATTCGAGCCGTACTGAACA
>JAIDJS010000104.1 GCA_029052085.1 Eubacterium sp. | reverse complement strand
TTATGAAAGAGCCGCTATTTTCGGCGCTGTAAACACTGTTAAAAAAGGCAAAAAGCAGAAAGGGTATAATACGGACTGCCATGGTTTTCTGCGTGCAATCAAAATGGCAGATATTGATTTATCCGGCCGTGTTCTTCTTTGCGGCTCAGGCGGAGTTGCCAGAATGTTTGCATTTGAAGCCGTGCTTGCAGGATGCAGTTTAACCATTGCTGTAAGAGACAATGATATTCCGGCAGCAAACATTTTAGCAGGAGAAATCAGGGACAAGCTTAACAGAAATGTTACCGTGTTAAATCTTAAAGATGTTAAAGAAAGCTATAACCTTATTATAAATGGAACGCCTGTAGGAATGCATCCGAATATAAACGGCTGTGTGCTTCCCAAGGAAATCATCCAAAAGGCTGATGCTGTTTTTGACGCTGTTTATAATCCCGAGGAAACATTGTTTATAAAATACGCCAAAGAAGCAGGAGTCAAATATTCAAACGGACTTTCAATGCTTGTTTGGCAGGCCGCTATTGCAGAAGAAATCTGGAACGATGTTAAGTTTACCGAAGAAGATATTCAGAAGGTTATTGAAACAACCAAAAAGGAGCTTGAGAAAGAATGAACATTGCACTTTGCGGATTTATGGGAGCGGGCAAAACCGTTGTCGGTAAAGAACTTGCAAAAATTATGGGGCGAAAATTTGCGGATACCGATGAAATGATAGAGAATGAAACAGGAATTTCCATTCCTGCAATTTTTGCTGCAAGAGGAGAGGATTATTTCAGAGAATTGGAATTTGAAATCTGCAAAAAAGCAGCAGGGCTTAAGAACGCAGTTATTTCAACAGGCGGCGGAGCTCTTACATTTGACAGAAATGTTGAAGCATTAAAAACAGGAGCAAAAATTGTATTTCTTGACGCTTCCTTTGATGTTATATGCACCCGGGTTGGCGACGGCACATCCAGACCCCTTTTCAAAAACAAAGAAAACGCAAAACAGCTTTATGATGAAAGACGCGAAAAATACCTTGCTGCCGCCGATTTTGTAGTTGACGGCGATATAGCAGCAAGAAAAACAGCTGTTTATATTGCAGATTTGTTCCGATAAGAATTCATTTTCATAAGCAGACAAGCCTTGTAACTTTTGCCCAAAATCACAATAAATTATTTACAAATCTGTAAACTATGCAATATTGAACTTAGCAATCGTTTGTGCTATAATGAACCATATTTTTTGATGTATATTGAGGTTTTAAATGAAAAAAACAAAAAACAGCGAGCATACTTTTTGGAATACATTCAATCAGTATAAATCGCTTCTTCGTGAATTAACACGAAAGAATCTTAAACTTAAATACCGAGATTCCGTTCTTGGAATTTTCTGGAGCTTTGTTCAGCCTCTTCTTAATATGGCAGTTCTTTCTGTTGTTTTCAGCAGCATATTGGGAAAAAGAGGAAATATTGCCTGCTATCCTGTTTATTTATTCACGGGAAGGCTGTTATTTGAATTCTTTACTACATCAACGAAAGCGGCCCTTTTGTCGTTCAGAGCGAACGCTCCGATTATCAAAAAGGTTTATGTACCGAAATACATTTATCCGCTTTCTTCCATTCTTTCTACCTTTGTAAATCTTGCTATATCTTTGTTATGCTTTGTCTGTGTTTGGATATTCTTTAGATTAACAGGGATTTCAGGAGGCGATTCCCTTACTGTAAGCGGATATGCACTTTTGTTTTTTATTCCGCTTCTGCTGCTTTTGATTTTTACAACAGGTGTGGGGCTTATCCTTTCTGTTTTTCAGGTTTATTTCAGAGATATAAAATATATTTGGGATGTTTTCTGCACACTATTGTTTTACGCAGTTCCAATTATTTATTCCATAGATACGATTACATCAAAGTGGACAAGAATGCTTATAGAAATCAATCCGATATATCATATTATGGAACTCTTCAGGCAATGTGTTTATTACGGCAAGCCTATGGATTTGGATTTGCTTTTAGGTGCATCGGCTTGGGCGTTCGGAACTTTGCTTTTAGGTGTTTTCATTTTTAATAAAAAAAGTGACGATCTTATTTTCCATATGTAATAAAATAATAAAGGCTATGTTTGCAGCAGCAGACATAGCCTTTCATTATCTTTGATTTTCTTCCTGATATTCCTTTGAATATTCAACATTTTCAAGACTTGGGATCGGAACACCCATTTCCGTTCGGGCATCCGGCTGAACTGTTGGATTGCTTACACTTGCACAATACTTATTAGTTATTGATGATTTAAGGTGGTATTTTTTCCTGTAGCTTCCTTCAGGAGAAGATACTGCCTTATCTTTTTCAGGATATTTCATTTCCCGAAAGCTCCTTTACAACTTGTTTTAAATCAGCTAAGCTGTTTATTTTCGCACCGCTTTGAATAACATTTTCCTGTGTGCCTTTCGGCAATGAATTAAAATAGCTGTTCAATTCTGGTGTTAACTTAAATAAATCCGGCATATTATTTTTCCTTTCTTTATTAAAATAAGATAAACAATTC
>JAIDJS010000103.1 GCA_029052085.1 Eubacterium sp. | reverse complement strand
GTATTATTATCTATATTTTCAGGCTATATTAATAATAAAAAAATTATAAAGTTGCGACAATAAGTTGTTGAAACCGATTTTATTATATGGTAATATAAATATATATTAAAATTTAGGAGGTCTTTATTGTGGCAATGACTTATGAATCAATTGTTGAAACCGTAAGAAATAGATTTAAGAACGTAGATGTAAGCTCTGTTCCCGGAACTCTTGCATATCAGTTTAATGTTGAGGGTAAGGTAAACGGAATCTTCTATGTTGAAATCAAGGATGGCAGAGTAAATGTTGAGCCGTATGAGTATTATGACAGAAATGCTATTTTAATTATGAACGGCACAAATCTTATTAAGCTTATCAACGGAAAGCTTGATCCTGTTATCGCCTTTACAACAGGTAAGCTTAAGGTTGAAGGCGATATAAATGCCGCTCTTGAATTAACAAAGTTCTTAAAGCAGTAATATGATTTTTAAAATGCCGTTCGGTATATTATCGAACGGCTGATTTTTTTGTTTATATTTGTTATTAATTCCGTGATTTTTTATATGAGTTAACGAAGTTGCGGTTTTTGCTTGTATAAAAAGCGTTTTTAATATATAATTAATCTAAGAAAATTGGAGGTAGAATTTATGAAGCATAAAGATATAGTAGAAAAAATGAGCCTTAAGCAAAAGGCAGATTTTGTTTCCGGCTATGATTACTGGCATCTTGAGGAAGCAGAGGAACTCGGTCTTCCGAAAATTATGATTACGGATGGTCCTCACGGACTTCGTAAGCAAAATCCGAACGGAAAAGGTGTCGGACTGGGAAATTCCTATCCTGCAACATGTATGCCCCCTGCCGCAACATCAGCCTGCTCATGGGATGAAGAGCTTTTAAGAGAAGAGGGAGAGGCTCTTGCTGAGGAATGTCTGCAGGAAAAGGTTTCCGTTATCCTTGGTCCGGGTACGAATATTAAGCGTTCACCTGTCTGCGGAAGAAACTTTGAATATTTTTCAGAGGATCCGCTTCTTGCAGGTAAAATGTCAGCGAGCCTTATCAATGGATGTCAAGCTAAGGGAATCGGTACTTCCTTAAAGCATTTTGCCTGTAACTCTCAGGAAGCCTTTCGTATGATTATTAATGAGGTTATTGACGAACGTACTATGAGGGAAATTTATTTCCCGGCATTTGAAATTGCAGTTAAGGAAGCACAGCCGTGGACAATTATGAATTCTTATAACCGCATTAACGGTGTATATGCTTCTCAGAATGACTGGCTTCAGAATAAGGTTGCAAGAGATGAATGGGGCTTTGAAGGTCTTTTTGTTACGGACTGGGGTGCTTCTGTGGATCGTGTTCCCGGTCTTGAAGCCGGTACAGATCTTGAAATGCCGTCCTCAGGTACACTTAATTCAGAAAGAATAGTTGCTGCTGTTGAAAACGGCATTCTTGATGAAGCTGTGCTTGATGAAAGAGTTGACAAGGTTGTTGATTTAATTCTTAAATCCAAGCCTGCTCTTGAAAAGGATTTCAAATATGATGTTGAAGCACATCACGCCGTTGCAAGAAAGGTTGCAGAGGGCTCAATGGTGCTTCTTAAAAATGACGATAATGTTCTTCCGCTTAAGAGTAATGCAAAAATTGCCGTAATCGGAGAAATGGCAAAGGCTCCGCGTTATCAGGGTGCAGGCTCATCTGTTATTAATCCTACAAAGCTTGATAATGCTTATGACAGTCTTTCCAAAATGGATGTGGATGTTACATATGCGCAGGGATATTATAAAGCCCCGCCAACTAAAAAGGATAAAAACAGAAAGCCGGATAATGAGCTTGTTGCTGAAGCTGTTCGTACAGCGAAGGCAGCAGATGTTGCTGTTGTATTTATCGGTCTTACAGAAGAATTTGAAGCAGAGGGGTATGACAGAGAGAATATAGATATGCCTGCCGCTCACAATGCTCTTGTTTCTGAAGTCGTTAAAGCAAATCCGAACACAGTTGTTGTTCTTGCGGGTGGATCCGTTGTCAATATGCCTTGGATAAAGGATGTTAAGGCTCTTCTGAATATGGGCTTAAGCGGTCAGGCAGGCGGTTCAGCCGTTGCCAATGTCCTTATGGGTAAGGTGAATCCAAGCGGCAAAACGGCTGAAACCTATCCGGTTTCTTTTGATGAAAATCCGGTTTACGGAAATTATCCAGGTTCTCCTGTTATCTCAGAACATAAGGAAAGCGTTTATATCGGTTATCGTTATTATGATACGGCTAAAAAAGATGTGCTTTTCCCGTTTGGCTTCGGTCTTTCATATACATCATTTGAATACAGCGATATCAAGCTTTCTGAAAGTGAAATCAAGGATGATGAAACCGTAACCGTTTCATTTAAAATTAAAAATACAGGCGATATGGATGGTGCCGAAATTGCGCAGATTTATGTTGCTGATAAGGAATCTACTATTTTCAGACCTGAAAAAGAACTCCGCGCTTTTACCAAGGTATTCATTAAAGCCGGTGAAGAGAAAGAGGTTTCTGTTACACTTGGCAAG
>JAIDJS010000102.1 GCA_029052085.1 Eubacterium sp. | reverse complement strand
ATACTACATATGGATGGATTATATGAAACGAAAATTAATTGTATCGGTAATTGTTATTATATTATTAATAGGAACTATAAGTTCTGCTTTTACTTTTGCAGGCAGGAATAAAAGCAATCCGATTAAAATCATTACAGCAACGGATATTCATTATCTTTCTCCGAATCTTACGGATTACGGCAATATATTTCAGGAAACGATAAATCGTTCAGACGGAAAGGTTATTCAGTATATAGATGAAATCATGTCTGCCTTTTCCGATGAGATAATCAGTGCTGCCCCCGATGTTCTTATTCTCAGCGGAGATCTTAGCTTTAATGGAGAGAAGGAAAGTCACATTGCTTTGGCGGATAAGCTTGCTGTTATTCAGGAAAGCGGTATTCAGGTGCTTGTAATCCCCGGAAATCATGATATAAACAGTAAGTCGGCAGCAAGCTTCTTTGGCGATAAATATGAATATGTTTCTTCCGTAACTGCCGATGAGTTCAAAGATATTTATTGGAACTTCGGTATGAGCCAGGCAGAAAGCGTTGATAAATATTCACTCAGCTATTTGTATAAGGTCAATTCCGATTTGTGTATTCTCATGCTGGATACAAATGCTTACGGCGAAAATTTTGTTCAGGATGAATCCTATGAATGGATTGAGGAACAGCTGAAAAAAGCAAGAAAAGAGCATATGAAGGTTATCACTGTCAGCCATCAGAATTTATTTGCTCATAATTCGCTTTTATCTTTCGGCTATCAGCTTTATGATGCTTCTGATTTGCTGGAGCTTTATAATAAGTATAAAGTTACGCTGAATCTGAGCGGGCATATTCATATGCAGCATTATATGAAGGATGGTGTAACGGAGGTTGCAACCTCTTCGCTGGCTGTTTCTCCCAATCAGTATGGAATTATTGATTTCAGTAAAAATAAATTTATCTACAGTACAAAGGCTGTAGATGTTTCCTCTTGGGCAGAAAAGAATAATATTACTGATAAACACCTTCTTGATTTTGCATCCTATTCTGCGGATTTCTTTAAGAATAAAACAAGAACAAGCGAAATATTTAAGGAAATGAATCTTCAGGAGGAAGATAAAAAATGTATGGCAGAAACTTTTGCTGATATCAATGCAAACTATTTTGCAGGTGTTCCGACAGATAAAGAAAAATATGAAAAGGGTATTGCGCTTTGGAAAAAGCAGGAAGGCATTTTCTCGTTTAATTATATTAACAGTATGCTGGAGGATTCGGATACAGATTATTGCAGCATTACAGTAAAGTGAGGGAATGGCTTTGGATATAGCAAATGTAAAGCCTGTAATTTTAAACGGCTTGCAGTATATCATAGAGAATTGCTCTGAACAATATCAAAAGTTCTGATTTTTGTTTGATTTGTGTGGATTATACCTTTTGCTGTGTTGTGTGATTATAAAAATTGTGATATTATATTAGCTATTAAGATGATTTCTGTAATATCTGTTTTATAGAATAGATATTATACTTTGCAGATAAAAACTGCTTTATGTAAGTATATTATTGGCATAAGAGGGGTTAAATCTTGAAAAGGCAAACATTACTTATCGTGAATCCTTGTTCAGGTAAAAAACGAACAAGAAAGGATACACAGGATGTTATTCGTCTTCTTTCCGAAGGCGGTAACGCAGTAACAGTTAAGGAAACTGCCTGTAAGGGGCATGCAACGCAGCTTGCAGAAGAATATGGAGAAGATTATGATTTGATTGCCTGCTGCGGCGGAGACGGTACATTCAATGAAGTTATAAACGGTGCGCTTCGTCTTGAAAAGAAAATTCCGCTTGTATACATACCTAACGGAACAACAAATGATACGGCGGCAACGCTTTCTCTTCCAAAGGCTTTTCCGGAGCTGGCAGAATTGATTAAAAGGAATGAATATAAGAAATGCGATATCGGCTCTTTCAATAACAGATATTTTTTCTGTGCCGTGTCTTTCGGTTTTGGTGCTGAGGCATCCTTTTCAACAAAGCAATCTTTAAAAAATAAAATAGGTCACGTTGCGTATATACTTTCCAATATTAAGAAAATTCCCGATGTTCGCCCTGTTAAAATG
>JAIDJS010000101.1 GCA_029052085.1 Eubacterium sp. | reverse complement strand
TATTTATGGTAATATCATTGCGTTGTAAATTTATAAGGAGGTGTTCGCTAATGGCAAAATGTGAATACTGCGGAAAAGAAATGACATTCGGTATTAAAGTATCTCACTCACACAGAAGATCAAACAGAACTTGGAAACCAAATATTAAAAAGGTTAAGGCTATTGTTAACGGCTCTCCTAAAAGAGTAAATGTTTGCACAAGATGCCTTCGCTCCGGCAAAGTTGAAAGAGCTTAATTACCGCAGAAATGACCACCAATTACTTGGTGGTCTGTTTTTTTATGTTCTTGAATTGCTTAATAAAATATGTTAAATTATAATTACTAAAATGAAGGAGAAATATTATGCTTACTCTCATACCACAGCCTCAGAAAATTGAAAAACTAAGCAGCAAAACCTTTTCACTTTCCGCAATAAAGCTCGGAAACAATGATTTAAGTAAAGAAGCAAAAGAAGATTTTATTTCATTCTGCTCACTTTCGCTTGGCGAAAAGGAAAATATTATTTTTAAAACGGATACTGCTTTAAGCAATGAAGAATACATCATCGAAACAGGAAATGAAATAACTGTATTTTCAAATTCTCCGTCAGGACAGTTATATGCACTTCAAACAATAAAGCAAATCATGTTTCAATGTCAGAATGAGATTCCCCATATAAAAATTTTCGATAGGCCGGCGCATAAATTCAGAGGCTTTATGCTTGATGTCGGCAGATATTTTTTCAGCGTTGATGACGTTAAGAAAATTATAGCAAGAATGGTAATTCATAAATTGAATGTTCTTCATCTTCATTTAACGGAAGATCAGGGTTGGCGTATTGAAATAGCAAAATATCCTCTTTTAACTAAAATCGGCTCCGAAAGAAGAAAAACAAATTTCAATCATAAACCGCACGGCGGTTTTTATACCAAACAGGATATAAAGGAAATTGTTGATTATGCACACGCGTTCTGTATCAAAGTTATGCCGGAATTTGATATACCCGGACATTCCAGAGCTGCTATTGCATGCTACAATGATTTAACCTGCTTCCCCCGCCCTCTTCCCGTAGCAGACCATTGGGGCGTTAAGCATGATGTTCTTTGTGTCGGAAAAGAAAGCACAATGCAGTTTGTTTATGACATTCTTGACGAATTTTTTGAAATGTTCCCGGATGAATACATACATATCGGCGGAGACGAGGTTCCTAAGCACAGATGGGATTTATGCCCTGCCTGTACTGCGAAGCGTAAAGAGCTTGGCTTGAATACAAGTGATGAGCTTCAGTTCTGGTTTATGAACAAAATTAAGGATTACTGCAAGGAACACGGCAAACAGGCATTTATGTGGAGCTGGGAGCTTGAAGATGATTCTTTGCTTGATACGGATTTAGGCTTTACTAAGTGCGATGATATGGATACAAAAGACAGGCCATTTATTGACACATCAACAAAAGCAAACTATATTGATCTGCCCTACGGTTATATCAGCCTGAAGGATACTGCCGACCATAAAGTTTACAGCGGAAATGCACTTGGTGTTGAGGCTGCGTTGTGGACAGAATATGTACCGCATATGAAGAAAGCAGATATAATGAGTTTTCCGAGAACAGGCTGTATTGCTGAAACAGGCTGGAATGGCAACTGCTCCTGGGACAGCTTTTCAGATAAGCTTGATTATTACTACAGATATCTTGACAAAAACAATATCGGCTATGCAAAACCGAACAAAGCAAACCCTAACAAATTGAGAGCAAAACTAAGCGTACTCTTATTTGAACGCCGCCAGCTTGCTTGGGAGGGTCTGCATAATATATTTGATGATAAAAAAATA
>JAIDJS010000100.1 GCA_029052085.1 Eubacterium sp. | reverse complement strand
GTGATACATATGTCATTAATAACAAACGCGATTAAAGGCACAAAGGATGTTTTACCTAAAGAGGTATACAAAAATCAATATATTGAAGCAACTGCTCTTGATGTTGCAGAAAAATACGGCTTTAAGGAAATAAGAACGCCTGTTTTTGAGCATACCGAGCTTTTCCAGCGCGGTGTAGGCGATACAACAGATGTTGTTCAGAAGGAAATGTATTCCTTTGATGATAAGGGCGGAAGAAATATTACGCTTCGCCCCGAAGGAACAGCAGGTGCTGCAAGATGCTTTCTTGAAAGCGGGCTTTGCAACGAGGCACTGCCGCAGAAGGTTTGCTACTTAACCTCCTGCTATCGCTACGAAAAGCCGCAGGCAGGCAGACTTCGTGAATTCCATCAGTTCGGCGTTGAATGCTTCGGAACCTCATCCCCTCTTGCAGATGCAGAAATCATCAGCCTTGCAAAAGCCGTTTTTGACAATCTCGGCGTTCAGGAGATAAGCCTTGAAATCAATTCAATCGGCTGCCCAACCTGCCGTGCTGAATTTCACAAGGCGCTTAAGGAGTATTTCAGTACAAGGAAAGACGATTTATGCGATACCTGCAAAGACAGATTAGACAGAAACCCAATGCGTATTTTAGACTGCAAATCCCCCGTCTGCTCTGAAATTGCAAAGGATGCTCCTGTTGTTCTTGATTACCTCTGCGATGAATGCAAAGAGCATTTCGAGCAGGTTCAGAAATATCTTAAGGCAGAAAACATTGAATTTACAATCAACCCTAAAATTGTAAGAGGGCTTGATTATTACACCAAAACGGTTTTTGAGTTTATCTCAAATTCAATCGGCGCGCAGGGCACTGTATGCGGCGGCGGAAGATATGACGGGCTTATCGAAGAACTCGGCGGAGCACACACACCGTCACTCGGCTTTGGAATGGGACTTGAAAGGCTTATGCTTCTTATGGAAACACAGGGATGTGAATTTCCCGAAAGTGCTAAACCTGATTTATTCATTGTTGCTCTCGGCGACAAGGCAACGCTTAAGGCTGTTGAAATTGCAAAGGATATGAGGGCAGAGGGCTTTTCCTGCCTTTACGATTTAAACAAGCGAAGCCTTAGAGCCCAGATGAAATATGCAGACAAGCTTGATGCGAAATTCACAATCGTTTTAGGCGATAACGAGGTTGAAGAAGGTATCGCAAAGCTGAAAAATATGGAAACAGGCGAGGAAACCGAGATAGCACTTGCCACCTTTGTAAGCGGATATTACAATATCACTCTTTCAGAGCAGCTTGCCGACCTTGAAATTAACGGCGAAGCTTTTGATTTCGGTTCACTTTTCAATGTAGGAGAATAAGAAATGGAAAATATTAAAGGACTTAAACGAACAGATTACTGCGGAACCCTCAGATTAGAGGATGCCGGCAGAGAGGTTACGCTCTTCGGCTGGGCTCAGCGCCAGAGAGATCTTGGAAATCTTATTTTCATTGATTTAAGAGATAAAACAGGCATTGTTCAGATTTCTTTCAATGATCAGACAGACAGAGATATTTTTGAAAAAGCGCAGTCCGTCCGCTCGGAATACGTGCTTGCCCTCAAGGGTATTGTTAAAGAGCGTGAAAGCAAAAACAAAGAAATCCCAACAGGCGAAATCGAAGTTGAGGTATCAGAGCTTCGCATCGTTTCAAAGGCACAGACACCGCCCTTTGAAATTGCAAAGGCTGATTCTGTAGGCGATGAAACAACACTGAAATACCGCTATCTCAGCTTAAGGAATGAAAAACTTACACAGAATATCATTATGCGCCACAAAATTGCACAGATTGCCCGTGAATATTTCTATGCAAATGATTTCCTTGAAATCGAAACACCGATGATGATAAAATCCACACCTGAGGGCGCAAGGGATTACGTTGTTCCGAGCCGTATTCATAACGGTAAATTCTATGCTCTTCCACAGAGCCCTCAGATATACAAGCAGCTGCTGATGGTTTCGGGATTTGACCGTTATATTCAGCTTGCACGCTGCTTCCGTGACGAGGATTTAAGAGCAGACCGCCAGCCTGAGTTTACACAGATAGACCTTGAAATGAGCTTTGTGGATACAGACGATATTATGGATATGGCAGAGGGCTTTATCAAAAAGCTTATGAAGGAAACAATCCATGTTGACATTGAATCTCCTCTTCCGCGTATGACCTTTGCCGAAGCGATGAGCAAATACGGTTCAGACAAGCCCGATACACGTTTTGATATGCTGATTGAAGATATTTCGGATTGGGCATTGACAACTGATTTTGCCGTATTCAAATCGGCTGTTGAAAACGGAGGCGTAGTAAAGGCTATCGTTGCTAAAAACGCTGCAAACACTTATACAAGAAAGAAAATTGATAAGCTTACCGAATACGCAAAGGGTATCGGCGCAAAAGGACTTGCCTATGTTCGTTGGGCTGATGAAGCGCCTGCCTGCTCTTTCGGCAAATTCCTTAAAGAGGGTGAGCTTGATGCCCTTCTTTCACAGCTTGGCGCTGACCAGGGCGACTGCGTATTTATCGTAAGTGACAAAACAAACCTTGCACTTTCCGTTATGGGTTCCCTTCGTCTTACTGTTGCAAAAACACTTGGCATCATTCCCGAAAACAAATGGAATTATCTTTGGATTACGGAAATGCCATTCTTTGAATATGACGAGGAAAGCGGCGAATGGCTTGCTATGCACCATCCGTTTACAATGCCTCTTGAAGAATGTATCCCTTATCTTGACACAGATAAATCCAAGGTAAGAGCACAGGCGTTTGACCTTGTACTTAACGGAACGGAGCTTTCCTCAGGCTCTATAAGAATTACAGACTGTGAGCTTCAGAACAAGATGTTTGAGCTTCTTGGAATGGAGCAGGAGGAAATTGATGCAAAATTCGGCTTCCTTGTTGAAGCATATAAATACGCATCCCCGCCTCATGGCGGTATGGGTATCGGTCTTGACCGTCTTGCAATGCTGATCTGTGGAGCAGACAGCCTGCGCGATGTCACGGCATTCCCGAAGGTTCAGAACGCAAGTGAGCTTATGAGCGGCGCTCCGTCCAACATTGATGACATTCAGCTTGGAGAGCTTGGAATCGAAATTTCAGCAAAAGAAGAGGAAAACTAAATGAGCAATTTTTTTGCAATGGTTAACAGAATGAAGCTGATTAACCGCTGGTCATTAATGCGTAACACCGCAAAAGAAAATATTGCAGAACATAGCCATAATGTTGCCGTTATTGCCCATGCGCTTTGCACAATCGGCAATACAAAATTCGGCAAAAGCTATGATTCCGAACGATGTGCCGTTCTTGCTCTTTATCACGATTTAACAGAGGTTATTACAGGAGATATGCCAACCCCTGTTAAATATTATAATAGCGAAATTCAGGATGTTTACAAGGATATAGAGAACGCGGCGGGAGAAAGGCTTCTTTCCATGCTTCCCGATGAATTTAAAACGGATTATCAGCCCTTCTTTGAACATAAGGAAGAGGATCAGGAGCTCTGGAAAATGGTTAAGGCGGCAGACAAAATAGATGCGCTTATCAAATGTATTGAAGAATCCAGAATGGGAAACAAAGAATTTGAAATTGCAAAGGAAAAGCAAATTCAAATCGTTGATGAAATAGATACGGATGAGGTTAAATATTTCATAAAAGAATTTCTCCCTGCCTATTCCCTTACGCTTGACGAGCATACAAAATAAGGATTTACCCCGAAGAGTTAAACTCTTCGGGGTATTTATATTGTGGCAGATTTATTTAAGCTGATACAGGCAAACATCTTTTAATTACTTATTTTTTCTTTTTTTGATTCCCTGTATTTTGATTATATAATGAAAAACAACAGCAGCAACAACCATTCCTGCTGCCATGCCAAAAGCAACAAAAACCGTATTTTTTCCGCTTTCTGCAAATAACTGCTGGTTACCGTCAACAACGCCTTTCATTGTATAGTAAAGCGAGCCTCCGGGAATTAACGGAATAATTCCGGGAATAAGATAGGTATTTGACGGAGCCTTCAATATACGAGCCATAATTTCAGCCCATACAAAAACAATAAATGCAGCCGCAAAATTGCTTATAAACAAATCCTTGGTAAAATGAAAAAGAATAAGGTACACAATCCAGCCAATCGCCCCGCCCGCCATAGCGGCAATAACATTCTTTTCACGAACACGAAAATAAATAGAAAAACCAAGGGAACCGATTGCTGCCGTTACAACCTGAATCAAAGCTTCTTTCATTAAACAGCACCTCCCAATACATAAAAGGACAATGCAAAACCAAACGCAATGGAAACCGCAACCAACACCGCTTCAATAAGACGATAAAGCCCTGTAACTATATCTCTGTTGAACATTTCCTTAACAGCACTTACAAGCAGCAACCCCGGAATAAACAGCATTATATCGCCGATCATAACCTTATCAACATGTGTTCCGAACCCAAAATGAACAAAAACAAGAGCTAAGCAGCCCGAAACAAAGCTTGCAACAAAAGTATATATAACATTATTAACCCGTTTCAGATGGAAATTATAATCCATAAGATATATGGCTATTGCAACTGCAGCAGAGGCAACACCGTCAAACCAGCTTCCTCCGAAAAAAACGGCAAAGGCACCTGCAGCAAGCATATAACCAAGGCACTTAATGATTGGCTTCGGTTTTGGCTTTTTATATGAATAAACAATGTTTTCCAGTTCTGCAACGCTTGGCGTTTCTTTACAGATTTGTCTTGAAAGCGCATTTAATTCTTCCAGCCTGCCCAAATCCGTTCCATAGGAAATAACCCTTACGGATTGCGTATAATGAAAATCGTCCTTGCCCTTTATCGTTGCAACAATCATTCCCGTTACAGCATAAACCTCACAGCTTTCAAAGCCGTATGCCGTACATATTCTGTAAACAGTATCTTCAACACGATGTATCTCTGCACCCGATTCAACCAATCTTCTTCCTATTTCAAGAACAGTTGCCAAAAAGGTGTCGCATTCTTTATGATTCATAGAATTCCTTTCCGTAGAAATAATACGATTATTTAATAATTCAATCATATCATACAAAACATTAAAAGTAACTTTCAAATAAATCGCAACTTACATATCTTTCCAAATTCCACACACTAAAAACAAGTTATTTTTTGTTTATTTTGCAC
>JAIDJS010000010.1 GCA_029052085.1 Eubacterium sp. | reverse complement strand
TCTGATGTGTATAAGAGTCAGATACAAGAAAAGCAAGGCTGTAAAAAGACTTGATGATTATGATGTTCTTTCACTTTCTTATGTTATAGACAGAAGCAAGCCGATAAGTGAGGTTGATTATAAAATCAATTCTTCCGATAACTATTTGTATCATTTTAAAAGCAATTTTGTTCAGAAAATGGGGATTAAAAGAAAGCGCATGCTGAATCTTTCGTCAATCCCTTTGTGGCAGAGAGAAATGAATGCGGAAAAGATTATTGAACATTCTCTTGCGGAATATTATTCTGTTTCTGCTGTGATTTTGGGAGAAAGCAATCTGGAGATTTACGACAGGGTTGTTCTTGATATTGATGAATGTTTCAGTAATGAGGAATTTTATGTATCCGAGCTTGTATTCAGTAAGAATGAAAACGGAGAATATACAACGGTTCTTCTAAAAAAGAAAATAAACGGAGAAATGGTAAATTATGTGGCTTAGTAAAAAATTCGGCAGGGCTGATAATGCTTTTTCTGAAATCGGTGCCGTTTCGGTTGGCGGAGGCTCTGTTATCAAAACGGCTTCTACCATCCAGAGTGAAGAGGTTCAGAATTATGCTCCGTATGGGTATTCGGCTTATGCACCGGATGGTGAAGAAATTCTGCTTATAAACAGTGCAGGCGGAACAGCCGGGGCAGGCACTAAAATGAAAAACGAAAGGCTTTCGATGGGAGAAATAGCAATAGCTTCAATCGGAAATGCGAAAATAATGCTGAAAAAGAACGGCGATGCAGAAATAAACGGCTTTGTTTTTACAAAGGACGGAAAATTAAAAAATCAAAAAGGAGAGATTGTTTTTGACTCCTGAAATTTATAACGGCGATTATGTTAAAAACGGTAAAGCGTTGAAGGAAATTGAACATATTGATGAGCTTTTACAGAATGCAGCCTTAAATATAAGGGCGGAAAGGGGTCGGTTTTATCCCGATAAGAATTTTGGCTCTCATATTTTTTTATCCGATAATATGGATGAGAAATATATTGCAGGATTGGCAAGCCGGGCTTTATCCTGCATAAACGGCGTTTATATTAAATCCGTAAAAGTAAATGATGAAACTATTGAATTTACGGTTATTGTAAATAACCTCGAAAGGCAGGTGCTTATAAAACGTGAATTTAACTTATGATGAAATATTGAATTCTATGAAGACTGCGTTTGTAAATGAAAAGGGCGAGGCTGTTAAGGAGCTTTCTGATATAGAGGCAAGGTTTAAGGCTGTTGCTTCAGAAATCTATTCTGTTTCTGCCTATGGTGATTATATTTTGAAGCAAAGCTTTCCTCAAACTGCAACCGGTGCGTTTTTAGACAGGCACGCTGCGTTAAGAAGTATTACAAGAAAAACAGCTTCTTACGCAAAGGGTGCTGTTATTGTTAAAAGAACGGAAAGCAGTATCGGAAATCCGGTAACTATTCCGAAGGGAACGGTTTTTTCTGTGTCGGACAAGCCGTTTGTCCAGTTTGCGTCAGATAGGGCATATACCATTGCGTCTGCCTCCTCTTCCATTGCTGTTTCGGTTACTGCTTTAAAAACCGGCAGTGAATATAATATTAAGGCAGGAACGGCTTTTACAGCTGTTAATCCGCCTGCTTATCTGGAATCGGCAGTCGGCAGTGCTGATTTTTCAGGCGGATGGGATATGGAAAGTGATGAAGCACTGAGGGAAAGAATTTTATCTTCTTACAAAAGCAGAAAGAATGCAGTAAGTGCGGGTGCGGTCAGAGAAACATTGCTTACCTTAGATGAGGTAACGGATGCGGTTGTGTTTCCTTCTGAAAACTACAGGCTGAATGTCTGTCTTAAAACCAAGAGTGGAAAAATCAGTTCTGCTCTCAAAAATGAAGCAACCGATATGCTTGGCTTTGCTGTTCTTTGCGGTGTAACACTTGTGTTTTCAACGGCTGCAGAACAGCTTTTTGATATAACGGCGGAGGCTAAAATCCTGAGCGGTTACAAGTCTTCAGAAATAGAGGATAAAATCAGAGAAAAAATCAAGAAATTCTGCAGTAATGAAAAAATCGGGCAGAATTACAGCGAATCTGCCATTGCAGCCTATTGCAGCGGAATTGACGGTGTTGAGTATATTCATATTTTTCTTGGGTCAGGCAGTATTCAGGCAGTTGCCTGCGGAAGCAACAGCTTTCTTAGGCTTGATAATGTGGAGGTATATATTCATGAATAGTGAAATATATCTCCGTCTTGAAAAACTTATGAAAAAGCTTGGTTTTTCCGTTTCGGACGGTTCCTTTACAAAAGCAGAAATGAAGGCATATGCGGCAGCCATAGATCTTGCCGAAGCGAAAATGTCTGAAGTATTAAAGAATATTTTTATAAGCACAGCCGAAGGCTTGGGGCTTTCCATGTTTTTGAGTATGATTGGGGAAAGACCTGCTTCAGATGATGCCCAATCACGGGAAATGATTATATCTGCGGTGTCAGACAGAAGGGGCTTATATACTAAATCCTATTTTGACAGTATTATTAAAACTTTAGGCAAAGATTCTTCTTATACAATCAGCGGAAACACTATGATTTTTTTGTATAAAGGTAATTTATACCGCCCCCGTTTTGATGAGTATTCAAAGCTGATAACGGCGTATAATCCTTGTACGGTTGTTGTTTGTAACAAAAGCGGATATACGTGTTCCCAGTGGGAAGAGGCAGCATTTCGATGGTATGAAACGGATAGCAGAAGCATTCCGTTTATAACGCTTGATAATATATCTTAGCGAAACCAAGCGGAAGGATATAAACCGTTTTTTAGAATATTAATAATTGAAAGGAGCAATGATGGGTTCAGCACAGAAAACAGATTTTTTATCTCTTAATAAATGGATAAGCACGGATATTCCTAAAAGAGAGGATTTTAATTACGACAATGAAATGATAGACAATGCTGTGAAGGTGCATACAAATGATATGTCAAAGCATATTTCACAGGCAGAGCGTTCCGCATGGAATGAGCCGCATTTTGTTGGCTTTTATTACGGAAACGGCAGTAACGCGGCAAGAACGATAGAAACCGAATGCAGTTTTGATCCGAGCTTTGCTATTGTTTTTGCAGGAAATTCACCTCCGGGTGTAACTGATTTTTCGGGTAAGCTTCACAGAAACCGTTTTGCTTTTGCAACAAAACGAGCAGGCAGCACAGGCGTAAGCCTTTCGGGAAAAAACATTGTACTTGGTGCTACAGGCACAATAGCCGAAACGAGTGAAACAACCGAATACAACCGAAACGGCGGTCTGTATTGCTATATATTATTCAGATAATCTGTTTATCCGATATCAAGGGAGGGCTTATGCCCTCCTTTTTATTTACAATTTGTGAAAAATATAATATAATATATCCGAATTTTACAAATAAGGAGAGTTTACTATGCTACTTGCTGTTGATGTCGGAAATACAAATATTGTTTTAGGTGTTTTGGATGATAAAAAAATGATTTGCTCCGGCAGGCTTTCAACGAATGTGAATGAAACGGAGATTGAATATTCAATGAAGCTGAAAACCTTTCTTGAGGTTAACGGGGTTACGGATATTGACGGCGCAATTATTTCAAGTGTTGTTCCTGCTCTTGTAAGAACATTGTTGAAAAGCGTTAAGCTTGTTTGCGCAGTGGATGCTGTTGTTGTCGGTCCGGGAATAAAAACAGGATTAAACATTAAGCTGGATAATCCTGCTGAAATGGGTGCGGATATCGTTGTCGGGGATGTTGCGGTTATCAATAAATATCCGCTTCCGGCAATTGTTTTTGATTTCGGAACAGCCACAACGGCTTCCGTCATTGATAAATCGGGCGCTCATATCGGAGGCGCAATTATGTGCGGTGTTAAAACAGCTATCAATTCTCTTTCAAGCGGAACGGCCCAGCTTCCTCAGATTGATATTTCTGCTCCGTCTAAAATAATAGGAAGAAATACGATTGATGCGATGAAATGCGGTTCTGTTATCGGCACGGCCGCTATGCTTGAAGGACTTGTTGCAAGGTTTGAAAAGGAGCTTGGCGAAAAGGCAACCGTTGTTGTAACCGGCGGACTCGGAAAGGCAATAGCCAAGGCATCGAATCTGGAAGTTATTGTTGATGATGATTTGCTTATTGACGGCTTAAGAATAATTTATGAGAAAAACAAAGGTAATTAATTATGGCAGTTTTTAAATCTTTCAGGGCATACCGCCCTGCCGAAAGAAATCAATCCTTAATTCCGGCTTTGCCTTATGATGTTATGAGCAGTGAGGAAGCAAGGGAGATGGCAAAGGGAAATTCGCTTTCCTTTCTTCATGTTGACAGGGCGGAAATAGATTTCCCTGTCGGTGCAGATAAGTACAGCGGAGAAATTTATGAAAAGGCAAAGGAAAATCTGCTTGCTCTTGAAAACACAGGCGCTATGATACAGGATGAAACGCCGTGCTTTTATATATACAGGCAGATTATGAATGGCAGGGCACAGGTTGGTCTTGTCGGTTGTGCTTCAATTGATGATTATATAAACAATGTTATAAAAAAGCACGAAAAAACGCTGGCAAAAAAGGAACAGGACCGTATTAACCATGTTAATGTAACAGATGCAAATACAGGCCCCATCTTTCTGACCTACAGAAAAAATACGGCAATCAATATGACAATTTCACTTTGGATGAATGAAAAAGAGCCGGTTTATAACTTTGAGGCGGATGATGTACTTCAGACAGTTTGGGTTGTTGATGATACGGAAATCATAAACCGCTTGTCCTCTCTTTTTAAGGATGTAAAATATCTTTATATTGCGGATGGGCATCATCGCTGTGCTTCGGCAGTTAAGGTTGGACAGATGAGAAGAGAGGAAAATCCGAACTATACAGGTAATGAGGAATTCAATTATTTTCTTGCAGTTGCTTTTCCTGATAATGAGCTTGAAATTATGGATTATAACAGGGTTATCAAGGATTTAAACGGTTTATCCGCCGATGAATTTTTAAGCCGTGTTTTTGAAAATTTTGAAATTAAAAAGGAAGCCGAACCATTCCATCCAACCGAAAGACACACCTTTGGAATGTATCTTGAAAGGGAATGGTATTCCTTAAAAGCAAAAAAATCTGTAATTAACGAAAATGATCCTGTTGCAAGGCTTGATGTTTCCATTCTGCAGGAAAGTCTTTTAGCTCCTATTCTTGGGATTAAAGACCCGAAACAGGACAGTCGGATTGATTTTGTAGGCGGTATCAGAGGGCTTGGCGAGCTTGAAAGACGGGCGAAAACAGATATGAAGCTTGCTTTTTCCATGTATCCTACTACAACGGATGATTTAATTGCTATTGCCGATGCCGGAAAAATAATGCCTCCGAAATCAACCTGGTTTGAGCCTAAGCTGCTTTCAGGGCTTTTTGTTCATCATTTGTCATAAAAATTTGTGCATTTGTAAATATTTTCTTGTAAATATTATTCAAATGTGATAGAATAAACTGTAATTTTAATTTTTGAGGAGAAACGCTTATGAAAATAGCAAAAGAGTACAGCGAAAAATTTGACATTAAGCGTCAAACGGAGTACGCGGTTAAGGGCATTACAAAGGTTTGTAATAAGATTGGTCCCCGTAAGCCGGGTTCGCCGGAAGAGCATCGTGCACAGCAGTGGTTTGAAAAGGATATGAAAAACTACTGTGAAGAAACTAAAATTGAAGAATTTACACTTCATCGCCAGGGCTTTATGGGCTTTATTCCGTTTACGGTTGCCTGCGGTGTTGCAAGTGTTTTTGTAAATTGGTTTGTAAGCCCGATTTGGGCGCTTGTGCTTTGTGTGCTTGCATTTATTCCGCTTGTTTTTGAATTTCTTATGTATAAGCAGTTTGATGATTTTCTTTTCCCGAAGCAGACATCGCATAATATGATTGCAACAAGAAAGCCGACGGGCGAGGTTAAGAAGCGTATTGTTATGATTGGTCATTCGGATTCTCAGTTTGAATGGACACTTAATTATCTTATCGGCGGTCTTCAGGCAAAGCTGTTTGTTGAAATTCCTGCTGTTGTGGGTCTTGTTGTTCAAACAGCAATCGCTGTTGTCGGCATAATTGTCGGTGCAACACACGGCGGTGTTGTTGCGGCAGGCAAAATTGAAGCGCTTCATCCTATGTTTATTGCATTATTTGTTGTTTCATGCGTTTTTATTCCTTTTGAGCTTGCGTTCCTTTTCTTCCAGAGCTGGACTAAGTCTGTTCCGGGTGCATCGGATAACCTTTCCGGCTGTTATGTAGGTATGGCTGCAATCAAGGCTCTTGATGAGGCAGGCATTCGCTTTGAAAATACAGAGGTTGTTATGATTTGCTCAGGCTCTGAGGAAGCAGGTCTTCGCGGTGCAAAGGCTTATGCAAAGGCTCACGAGAAAGAACTTAAAGAAATTCCGACTGCTGTTGTGGCTCTTGATACTTTCCGTGATCTTGAAACAATGGCTGTTTATGACAGAGATTTGTCCGGAACGCTTAAACACCATAAGGGTGTTAAAGAGCTTGTTCACGATGCGTGCGCAAACTGCGGCTTTGATGTTAAGTATGAATCAATATATATCGGTGGCTCGGATGCAGCGGCATTTACCCAGCGCGGTATTCCTGCAACAGGCTTTGCAGCGATGGATCCTGCTCCGCCCAGATATTATCATACAAGACTTGATACTCCCGAAAATCTTCGTCCGGAATGTATTGAGGTTGGTATAGAAATAATGGTTGAGGCTCTTTGTATGTTTGATAAAAACGGTGCAGAGGGTATCGGCGATAAGGATTAACAGGTATATTAAGATTTTATATAACAGCTCAATGAAAAACCATTGAGCTGTTTTTTATTTTTATATTTTATTTTCTGCATAAATATGGTACAATATATTTAATTATATATTGATATTCAGAGGTTAAAATATGAGATTACTGGTTATAGACGGAAACAGCATTGTAAACCGGGCTTTTTACGGAATAAAGCTTCTGACAACAAAAAGCGGATATTATACAAATGCGATTTACGGCTTTCTTAATATTCTTCTTAAAAATCAGGATTTGTGCAATCCGGATGCGGTTGCGGTTGCGTTTGATGTTCATGTGCCTACCTTTCGCCATAAAATGTATGATGCGTACAAAGCAGGGCGCCATGGTATGCCTGATGAATTAAGGCAGCAGATGCCTGTTTTAAAAAATCTGCTTCATTCTCTCGGATATAAAACGATTGAATGTGAAGGCTGGGAAGCGGATGATATTCTCGGTACGCTTGCCGAAAGCTGCCGAAGCAATGGCGATGAATGCTTTATTGCAACAG
>JAIDJS010000001.1 GCA_029052085.1 Eubacterium sp. | reverse complement strand
CACTTAATATGATTAAAGATTTAAACAAAATAATATAAGAAAAAGTATAGAAATAGATTAAATTTTAACTTTTTTGTGTCTTTTTTATAAATAATGTATAATTTTTATTGCTAATTAATTAAAAATATGTTAAATTATTAAAGCTATAAATATTTTAGAAAAAAGGGGTAGAAAAATGGCAGGAAACTCATTAAAACAAAAAGCTTCGTCTATGATAGACAAGGTAAAATACTATTGGAATGATCCGCCTAAGGGCAGATTTATTTCATTTAAAGAAATTGCTGCTTATTCCGGTGGCGGTGTCGGTGCATATTTAATTATAAATATTGCTACTGCGTGCCTTCTTTCAACAAATAACACACTGATTTCAAGCTCGCTTGGTGTTGATCCGACACATATGTACATACTTTATGTTATCGCGGTGCTTGCAAATATTCCGCTTACGGCTATTCGTGCCAATATTATTGATAATACACGAAGCAAGGCGGGTAAATATCGTCCATATATTGTATCTATGGGAATTCCTACTGCAATTATTTCAATATTGATGGTATGGTTTCCATATGATAAGCTTGAAGTTATTTTCGGAACAGGTATGCTCTTTGGTGAAACAAAAGCATATATTGCAAAATGTACTTTGATTTTAGTTTTTAACCTGTTTCTTCATTTCTTCTACTATTTCTTCTATGATGCTTATGAGAATTTAATTCACGTTATGTCTCCGAACACACAGGAGCGTGCCGATGTTACCTCTGTAAAAAGTGTTGTATATTCATTCGGTCCTACAATTGTTGGTTTGATTACTCCTCTTATTGCAGCAAATGTTTTCCATTCAAACACAACAGATATTCGTGTTTACAGATTGGTTTATCCGATTCTTACTATTATTGGTATTCTTCTTTGTATTGTTGTTTATAAAAACACGGAGGAAAGAATTGTTCAGGCAAGAACGCATGTTGTTCAGATTAAGTTTATTGATGCTTTAAAAGAAGTTGCTAAAAATAAATATTTCTGGATTATCTCTCTTGCAGGCTGGATCGGCTTCCTTGAATCCTCGTTCAATAATATTCTTAACTGGGTTTATAACTACGGCGGTGTTTGCTCAGGTAATGTATTTAGTCTTGTTACAACGCTTTATGGAAATGCTTCTCTTTGGGGTATGCTTCTTTGCCCGTTCTGTATCCGCAAATGGGGCAAAAAGGCTGTTCTTGTTGTAACAAATATCTTTAACATTATATTCATTTTGATGCTTCTTCCTTCAATCCAAGCAGATCCGAAGGCGATTATATGGCTTGTTCTCGGTTGTATGTATCTTAATGCGTTTATGGGATCATTTGCTCATATTCTTAATCCTGCTATTCAGGCAGATATCCGTGATTATCAGCAGTATAAAACCGGCGAACGAATTGACGGTATGTTCTCTGCTGTTGCAACAATAGGTACTGTTATCAGCCTTGTAACATCTTCTGTTCTTCCGTTTATTTATGAAAAAGGCGGAATTACGAAAGAGAATGCGGCGGTTGTTACTTCCAATCCTGAAATTCTTAACAGAATGATGGGTGATGGAAAAACAGTTGGAACCATTCTTTCAGAACAGCTTGCAAACGGTCAGGATAATTTCAACAATGCTTATTCGGCTCTTTACGATCCTGATGTTTTATATCCGCTTCTTAGCGCTTTGATTATAATTTCAGCATTTGGTGCATTTTTAAATGTTGTTCCTTATTTCTGGTATGATTTTACCGAGAAAAAACAGAAGGGCATTATCAAGGTTCTTCAGGTTAGAGCTATGTTTGAGGATTACGGAAATAATGCGCTTGATGATCACCAGATTGTTGAAGCTATTGATATGGTTCGTGAAGCAAGAGAAATGGCTGCTTCAGAGCCGAAGGCTGTAAGCAAAGAAATGTATAAATCCGTTTCGGATAAAGAAGAACGCAAGGCTGCTAAAAAGGCATATAAAGAAGCATTGTTGTTCAATGAAAATATTGATATTTCTAAGTTTGTTTGTGCTGAGCTTGATAAGTTTGAAACACCTGCAGTTCAGCATCAGGTTTATGTTAACACTGCAATTTATGAGCAGGGTCTTGAGGGTATCAAAAATGCGTCAATGGATGAATTGAAGGCAAATCTTTCCAAGGCAAAGGCTCTTCCGAACAATACGCAGGACGAAAAGGAAATCAGAAAATTCTCTGTTGAAATTGCCAAGAAGCAGATTTCATCTAAAAAGGCTTATAATAAGTACTTCGGAAATGTTAAGGAATTTGTTGAGCCGGATATGGAAGCACTTCTTAAACTCTTTGACGAGGAAGACGATTATAACGCTAAAATCGCAGAACTTGTTAAAGAAAAAGAAATTGCCCGCAAGGCAAAAGAACATTCAGTTATTGCTGATTGTAATGCTCAGATTAAAGAGCTTGAAACAAAGCGTAAGGAAGTGCGTAAGGCTTCAAAGGCGCTTACCGATGAATTTGCTGAATTTAACCGTGCTGCTAAAGCATTTACAGATGCAAGAAAGCTTCTCACACAGCAGGAAAACTTCAAGCATTTTGATGAAATAGCTGCTCTTTATGATGAAGCTAAAGCAAATGCTGAAGAAAAAGACCGTATTAAGGCTGAAAAGATTGCTGCAAAGCGTGCCGAAGAAGAGGCAGAGCTTGAAGCAAAAAAAGCTGCAAAGGCGCAGAAAAAAGCAAATAAGAAAGATAAGAAATAATTTTAATTAAACGAAAACCTCATTTTCACATAGTATGTAGAAAGTGAGGTTTTTATTATGTATTTATATATAAAGGTAGGTTCTATAACAAATGCACAGCGTGCAAAAAATATTCTGAATAAAAATAAAATTAAAGCCTCTGTTAAAAGACTTGATAATCCGAAGCCGGGGGATGGCTGCGGATATGTTGTTAAGGCAGAGGAAAGCAATAGTAATGTAATAGAAATTCTTGAGAAAAATTCAATAAGAGTTTTGGGGTACGAAAGGCATTGATATATCTTGATAATGGGGCAACCTCTTATCCAAAGCCCTCCAATGTTTTGTCAAGCTCAATGAATGCCTTAAAAAACTTCAGCTTCAATTCAGGCAGAGGCGGATATTCTGCATCTGTCAATGCAGCTGAGAAAATTTACTCTGTTCGCGAAAGAATAGGAAATATGTTTAATTTTGAGCCGCAGAATGTTGCATTTACTTTAAACTGTACAATGGCTCTTAATATGGCAATAAAGGGAAGCGTAAAAAAAGGTGATCATATAATCATTTCCTCGCTTGAGCATAATGCTGTATGGAGAGTTGTAAATCATCTTAAGAATGACGGCATTGCAGCCTTTGATATTGCTGATTTCAGCTTTGATGAGGAAGAAACAGTAAGAAACTTTGAACGGCTTATTAAACCCAATACAAGCCTTATTGTTTGTATGGCGGCTTCCAATGTGTTTGGTGTTGCCTTTCCGATTGAAGAAATCGGTAAAATTGCCAAAAAGCATGGAATCAGATTTATTGTTGATGCTGCTCAGGCGGCCGGAACAATTCCGCTTGATTCGGATAAATGTAATATTGATATTCTTTGTGCTCCGGGTCATAAATGTCTTTTCGGTAATATGGGAACAGGATTTCTTGCCGTCAAAAATGATATTTACCTTGATACGATTATAGACGGCGGCACAGGCAGCGAATCAATTAACCCCAATCAGCCTGATTTTCTGCCCGATAGGCTTGAAGCCGGAACGCTCAATAACAGCGGAATTATTTCTCTTGGTGCAGGTATTGATTTTATTCATTCAAAAGGTATGGACAATATTTATAATCATGAGCTGAAGATTACCGATTATCTTTATCATTGTCTGTCTAAAAACAACAATGTGGTTCTTTATTGTCCAAAACCGGAAAAATATAAATCGGCTCCCATAATTTCATTTAATTACAAAGACTATTCAAGTGAGAAAACAGCATCCATTCTTGCAGAAAAAAATATTGCTGTAAGAGCAGGGCTTCATTGCTCTCCGCTTGCCCACAGATTTTTTGGAACGATTGACAGGGGAACGGTCCGCCTTTGTCCTTCCGTATTTACAAGCGTAAGGGAATGCGAAATTTTTTTAAATAGATTAAAAAAAATATGATTTCGACTTTATTATTATAATTTAATATGTTAAAATAGAGATAATAAATACAAAAGGAAGTTTTTTATGCTGGATACTATAACAGATTTTTTTAATAGAATACTGAGTGTGTTTTCAACATTCCGATTTTCTGATTTTCTTGATATAGTACTTGTTGCTGTCATTATATATATTTGTGTTCGTATAGTCAGAGAAACCAGGGCAATACAGCTCATTAAGGGAATTCTTTTTCTTGTGTGCGTTTATGTTATTGTACGTCTTCTTGAAATGGAAGCTTCAACCTATATGTTTGAATCAATCTTTTCAAACATATTGCTTATTATCGCCGTTATTTTTGCCCCGGAGCTTCGCAGTATTCTTGAATCAATCGGTAAAGGAACAACACGAAAAAGCCTTAAAGCAATCATTCATCCCGATGTTGCGGTAGGGCTTGCTGCTGTTGAAGAGGGAATAGAGGCTGTTATCAAAGCCTGCTCAAATATGAGTGATAGTAAAGTAGGTGCGCTGATTGTTTTTGAAAACCAGACGCTTCTCGGCAATGTTATAGACAGTGGAACAGTTATTAATGCAAAACCAACCCGTGCTCTTATAGAAAGCATTTTCTTCCCTAAAACACCGCTTCATGACGGAGCTATGGTTATCAGGGACGGCAAGGTTTATGCGGCAGGCTGTATTCTGCCTTTAACAAAGAAGGATGTTATAGCTTCTTACGGAACTCGTCATCGTGCTGCAATTGGTCTTTCAGAGGAAAGCGATGCAGTTATCGTTGTTGTATCTGAGGAAACAGGAGCAATTTCTGTTGCAAGAGGCGGAACAATAACAAGCGATATCTCAGACGGAGATTTAAGAGATATTCTTATGAATACATTTATTCCAAATGATTCTTCTGCCGGAGACAAGATGTTTTCAAAGCTTGTAAGGAGGAAGAAGAAATAATGGCTGATGTTAAGAAAAAGCGTAAGTTTTCATTCAGAAAGCTTGTTTATAATGATAGATATCTTATAGCTTGCTCAATTATTGCTGCTGTTGTTATCTGGGTTGTTACCTCAATGAATCTCAGTCCGGAAACAACAAAAAAGATTACAGTTCCGGTTAGTGTTGATTTTAGCGATACGCTTGCCGAACAGCTTGGCATTGATTATTACGGTAATAAGGATTTAACTGTTGAAGTAACGATTTCTTGCAAAAAGTATCTTGCAAAGGATATTGATGAAACAAAGATAAATGCTTCTCTTCAAACAAGCAATGTAACCTCAACGGGCTATCTTTCTGTTCCGATTGAAGTTTCGCCGGCTGACGATACTTTTAAAATTGTCAGTCATTTCCCAACTACAGCGCAGGGCTATTATGATGTTAAGCAGGAGGAAACACTTCCTCTGGAATTGAATTATACGAATGAAAGCTTTGCGGCAGACGGCTATGTTGTAGGTGATGTAGCAATCAATCAGAGCGTGGTAATCGTAAGTGGACCAAGAACTTATATGTCTAATGTTGACAAGGTTGTTGCAGATATAACACTTGAAAACGGATTAACGGAATCACAGCGGATTGATCTGCAGCCAAGGGCTGTTGATGAAAACGGCAATCCTGTAAATTATGTCAGCATTAATATCCCTGAGGGCGAGAATTTTGTTGCAAACATTCCGATTCTTAAGGTTCAGAATCTTAAGCCTGCCGTTTCCTTTGTGTCAGGTCCGGAGAATGCTTCTGATTTTCTGGATGTTGCTTATTCAGTAAATACAATTCAGGTTGGTGCGCTTGAAAGCTCTGATTTAAAGGTGCTTAATCTTGGCAATATTTCTTTTGCCGAGCTTCATACCGGTAAAAATGAGTTTGAATTTGAAACAGATAAGATAAGCGGAATAAAAGTGCTTGACGGTACAGAGAAAATTGTAGTAACGGTTACTGTTCCTGATGACTATGTCACAAAAGATATATCCATTTACAGAAGGGATATTAAGCCTGAGCTGGATAATTATAATGTAGATATAACAGGCATTTCTTCAAATACTATTCGAATTGTTGCAAATGAAAGTGTTATTGATACAATTGATAAATCCAGCCTTGTGCTTTCCCTTGCTCCAATGGACGGCGAGGATACCATTAATGAAAAAACAACGGTATGCAAGCTTTCCGTGGCAGTAAATACACAGGGCAACAGCTGGGTAATCGGCACATATACAGTGAATGTAAATGTAACTCCGAAAGAAAAATAATATTAAAAGGACTTCATTTCTGAGGTGACAAAAATAAGACGAAGCAAGAATTTGCTTCGTCTTTAATAATATCTATTATGGTTTTATTTTAGTATTTATAGAACAAAGAAACCTTTTGTGCCTTACTGTAGCGATAAACAGACAGTACAATTCCAAGCGTTATATAAATACTTAAGCTTGAGGAGCCGCCCGAAGAGAACAACGGAAGCGTAATTCCGATACAAGGAAGGAGAGAAAGCTCCATTCCTACATTTACAAGCACCTGTGCAAAAAGCATAACCGAAATGCCGAGGCACATTAAATATCCTACATTATCACGTGCCTTTAAGCCGATTCCGGCAACTCTTATCATTAAAACTGCAAGCAGCAGAATCACTGCCATAGCACCTATGTAGCCGAATTCTTCTCCTGCAACAGTTAAAATCATATCACTTTCATTAACAGGAACAGCACCGCTCTGCGTCATTTTACCCTGCAGATAGCCCTGACCGAACAGACCGCCGCTGCCCATTGCAATTTTACCGTTGGTTTGTTGATACATAACATCTGCATATTGCTCGGGATAAAACAGTGCCTCAATTCTTGAGCGCTGAAGTCCGTTGATAATTCCAAGCTTCCATGCGCTCATAAAGGCAACAATGATTGCGCATATTCCGGCAACAAAGTATCCGATGTTGATTTTTGCAAAAAACAGCATCCCGATAAACATAATAAGGAATATCAAAGCTGAACCGGCATCTCCCGTCATAATAACCAAGCCGATAGGTATTAAACCGTGAATTACAAGCGGTGCAATATTTTTGATTCTGTTTATATGATCCTTAACCAAATCAAGATGATAGGAAAAGGAAATAATAAATCCGATTTTCAGAAATTCCGATGTCTGAATCGTAAATAAACCGAAATCAAGCCAGCTTCGTGCATCAGGTCTGTCTGGGGGACCGGTGCCGAAAAAGTATGTAATAATCATCATTACAATGCAGCCTGCCGCTATAAAGGGCCAAAGCTTGCTGATGGCTTCATAATTTATGAGTGATAAAATCAGTGCAATTATAATGCCGACTATTGTTGAAAGCACTGTAACAAGCATGGCTTTTATAGATGATTTTAGCAGAGTATCCTGATCAAGCTTTGAATATAAAGCACTGTAAACAAGAATGAATCCGTATATAGAGCTGATAATGGCTGTTATGATTGTAATATAATCAAGACCGCTGAAAAATTCTCCGATGGAAGTTTTACTTTTTGTATTATTCACACTCTGCCTCCTTTATCACAATTTAGCTTATATTATATAATTTAATTCCACTCTTTTCATGATGAAAATTATTAACATTATTTAAGGTTGAATTCTTATTAAATATAATATATAATATATAAAAAACAGAACAGCGGAGGAAGATTATGTTAAGTGATATTGAAATTGCTCAGCAGGCTGAAATGAAGCCTATTTCCGAAATTGCCAAGGCAATCGGAATTGACAACAGCGAGATAGAGCCGTATGGTCATTACAAAGCAAAGCTTTCTGATGATTTGATTGAGAGAGTAAAGGATAATAAAGACGGAAAGCTTATTCTTGTAACTGCCGTTAATCCGACTCCGGCAGGAGAGGGAAAAACAACGGTTAGTATCGGCTTGGGTCAATCGCTTTCAAAAATCGGTAAAAATGCAATTGTTGCTCTTCGTGAACCATCCTTGGGTCCTGTTTTTGGAATCAAGGGCGGTGCTGCAGGCGGCGGCTACAGTCAGGTTGTTCCTATGGAGGACATCAATCTTCATTTTACCGGAGATATGCACGCAATTACAAGTGCAAACAATCTTATGTGCGCTGTTCTCGATAACCATATCCAGCAGGGTAATGAGCTTCAGATAGATCAAAGACGAGTGCTTGTTAAAAGATGTCTTGATATGAATGACCGTGCGCTGCGCAATATTGTATGCTCCCTCGGCGGAAAGCTGAATGGTATTCCGAGAGAGGACCATTTTATTATTACAGTTGCTTCAGAGGTTATGGCTATTCTTTGCCTTTCTGAGGATTTATTTGATTTAAAAAGAAGACTCGGAAATATTCTTGTTGCTTACACATATGACAATAAGCCCGTTTACTGCAGAGATATTAAAGCAGATGGTGCTATGACTGTTCTTTTAAAAGATGCTGTTAAGCCGAATCTTGTTCAGACATTGGAGAATACGCCTGCTATTATGCATGGCGGTCCGTTTGCAAATATTGCCCACGGCTGCAACTCTGTAAGAGCAACAAAAACTGCTTTGAAGCTTGCAGATTACTGTGTAACAGAAGCAGGCTTCGGCTCTGATTTGGGTGCGGAAAAATTCCTTGATATCAAGTGCCGCTTTGCCGGTCTCAAGCCAAGCTGTATTGTGCTTGTTTCTACTGTTCGTTCAATGAAATATAACGGCGGTGTTCCGAAGGCAGAGCTTATCGGTGAAAATATGGAAGCACTTGAAAAAGGTTCTGTAAATCTTGGTGCCCATATTGATAATCTCAAAAAGTATGGAGTGCCTGTTGTTGTTGCAATCAATCATTTCTATGCAGATACAGAAAAGGAAATTGAATTTGTAAAGAATTATTGTGAAGCCAAGGGTGCTGATTTTGCAGTAACCAAATGCTTTGCCGAGGGCGGAGACGGCGGTGTTGAGCTTGCCGAAAAGGTTGTTGAAGCCTGCGAAAAAGAAAATGATTTCCATTGTCTTTATGATCTTGATATGTCTGTTAATGATAAAATTGAAACAATTGCCCGTGAAATTTACGGAGCAAGCGGTGTTGATTATACAAAAGAGGCGAAGAAGAGTATAGAAGAATTTATTGCTCTCGGTGCTGATAAAATGCCGGTTTGTATGGCTAAAACGCAGTACAGCCTTTCCGATAATCCTGCTTTGCTCGGCAAGCCAAGTGATTTCAGAATTACGGTTTCCTCCGTTAATCTTTCCAATGGTGCAGGCTTCCTTGTTTGCCAGACCGGTTCTATTATGACAATGCCCGGTCTTTCCAAGGCTCCGGCAGCATATAAGATTGATATTGATGAAAACGGCAATACAGTCGGTCTTTTCTGATTATGGAAAAATATATTACAAAAAGCTATCACGAAACCGTTGCTCTTGCTGAAAAAATAGCAAGGTCTTTACCTAAGGGAACCGTAATAGGTTATCTTGGCGATCTTGGTGCAGGCAAAACTGCTTTTACAACGGGGCTTGCAAAAGGTCTTGGAATAGAGGCTGATGTTTCTTCGCCTACCTTTGCTATCTGCAATGAGTATCGGGGAAATGATAAAACACTTTATCATTTTGATATGTATCGTATAGACGGCTGGGATGATTTGTATTCAACAGGCTTTTTTGATTATCTGGAAACGGATGCCTATATTGCAGCTGAATGGAGCGAGAATATTTACGGCGCTTTGCCTGATGATGCAGTTATCGTTGATATATCCAAAATTTCCGATAATGAAAGGGAATTTAAAATCTGTAAAAAGGGAGAAATGAAGTAATGCTTCTTCTTTCTGTTGATTCTTCTGCCGTAACGGCTTCGGCTGCTTTAACTGAGAATGGCAGAGTTATAAAAAGTGAATTAATCAATAAAGGGCTTACGCACAGTGAAACGCTGCTTCCTTTAATTGAAAATGTAATGCACGGCAAGGCTTATAAAGAGCTTGATGCAATAGCTGTTACCGTTGGGCCCGGTTCTTTTACGGGCGTTCGCATAGGTGTAGCAACTGTTAAAGGGCTGGCATTTCCTTATGATATCCCTTGTATCGGCGTTTCAACGCTTGAAGCTGTTGCATATAACTTTATTGATGAAAATACTGTTATTTGTGCTGTTATGGATGCAAGAAGAATGCAGTTCTATAATGCTATTTTTAAAACAGAAAACGGCAGAGTGATACGGCTTTGTGAGGACAGAGCCATTTCAATTAGCGATTTAAGGGAAGAACTAAAAACCTATGAAAATGTTATTATAGCAGGGGACGGTGCTGAGCTTTGCTGTAATAATTTAGATTTGGAAAATGCTGCTTTAGCCGAGGAAGACAAACGCTGGCAGAATGGCGTTGGTGTTTCCAAAGTGGCAGAGAATAATAAAACTATAAAAGCCGAAGCTCTTATGCC